>JANYGY010000279.1 GCA_025362255.1 Planctomycetales bacterium | reverse complement strand
GTCTACGAGGAGATCGACCCAGATGTGTTCGGCGACGAACTCGCGAACCCCGCCTACGCCGCAGTCGAGCGCATCGCCGCGGTCGTCTTGTCCCTCACCATGGCCTGAACTGCGCATCACGGAGTGATCCATGCCTACTCTTCTCGCCCCCTTGGAAATCGTCCCTCATCAACCGCTGGTGACAATGGACGTCGACCTGCATCGTCGATTGGCTTACCACCTGCGTGCCCGATTGGCACCTCGCTTGGATGCAGAGGTCGACTGGCTTCATGATTCCAGAGAGGCTGAAGACGTTGCCGATCTGCGGCACTTCCTGCACACCGAAGATGTGGAAGCCACCCGACGGTGCGCGGCGGTACCTGCCGACGCCGATGGCTTCGTCGCCTGGTTTGAAAACTTGAAATCATCTGGTCCTGGCCAGGGCGATGTGCTTTTTCCGTGGCTGGAGTTCGAAGCCGATGAGGAAGCGATGCGCTGGTTCCTGCGCCAAGAACTCGCCGGCGAGGCGGGCTTTGACGATCTGGTCGCGCTTGCCCTCGTGCGTCTGCCGGCACGACCGAAAATGGAGATGGCACGCAATCTGTGGGACGAGTTCGGACGCGGAAACCCCGATGGCGTCCATGGCACATTGCTCACGCGGATGGCCAACGAGCTGCACCTGTCGTGTTCGATTGAGGACGCGACCGGCGAAGCGCTTGCTCTGTCTAACTTGATGGTCGGCCTCGCGGTTGAACGTCATGCCTATCAATCGATCGGTGCTCTGGGAGTGATCGAACTGACGGCTCCGGGACGGGTGGCGTGCGTCGCCCGGGGGATGCGCCGGCTCGGCATGCCAGCCACCTCCAGGCGATATTACGATCTGCACGCGACCCTCGACATCGAGCATTCGCGGCGGTGGAACGCCGAGGTCCTGCACCCGTTGGTTGAGCGGACCCCCGCTACCTCCCAGCTGCTGGCGCGTGGCGCTCTGATGCGCTTGGAGGCCGGCCGGCGGTGCTTTGCGCGTTACCGTCGCGTGCTTGGTCTGAACTGACCATGCGCATTCTCGGCATCGGCGACTGGAATGACTTGGGCGATATGTACCTGCGCCTCTCCAAAGCCGGGCATGACGTGCGGGTGCACATCGCTGATCCGACCGCGCACGACATTCTCGAAGGACTCATCGTCAGGATCGACGATTGGCGCAGCGAGCTGCCATGGATCCGCGACGCCGGCGACGATGGAGTGATCGTTTTCGAAACCGCGCACGACGGGATCGTTCAAGATCAGTTGCGTCGCGAGGGATACCAAGTGATCGGCGGATGCGCCTTCGGCGATCGTCTCGAATCGGAACGCGCCTTTGGTCAGGGCGCCATGGTGCTTGCCGGCATGCGGGTGCTTCCCAGTCGCAGCTTTGCAGATGCGCATGCGGCGGCATCGTTCGTCGCCGCTGAACCGGCGCGCTATGTGGCGAAGTTCGATGCAGAACGTGCCGGAGATGTCGAGTGTTCGACCTACGTCGGATCAGCCGCCAATGGGGCTGATGTCGCTGCGCTGCTGCGCCATCGCGCCGCGCACCAGCGCGCCGGTCGCGTCCTGCTCATGCGCCATGTGCGCGGAGTCGAAGTCGGCGTCGGTGCTTATTTCAACGGTCATCACTTTCTCGCCCCCGCCTGCCTCGATTGGGAGCACAAGCGTTTCTTCCCGGGTGATGTCGGCGAATTGACCGGAGAAATGGGCACCTTGGTGACCTACCGGGATTCGGACACGCTGTTCGACCGCACGCTCGCGCGGTTTGCCCCGCAGCTGCGCGAGGCTGGCTACATCGGCTACATCAACCTCAATACCATCGTCAATGAACTCGGCATCTGGCCGTTGGAGTTCACCTGCCGATTCGGCTATCCCGGTTTTGCGATTCTCGATCCTTTGCAGCCCGATGGCTGGGCCGACCTTTTCCGCCGCATGCTCGACCCCAGCGCGCGCAATTTCGCGATCACCAAGGAATATTCCCTGGGCGTGGTGCTTACCGTTCCACCGTTTCCTTATCCAGATGGCTACGAGCGGCTGGGCAAAGGCAGCCCCGTGTCGCTGACGGATCTGAGTGGAGAGGACTTGGATCATGTCCACTTGGCCGAGGTCGCCCAACGCGCCGAAGGCCTGGTGTGCGCGGGTCAAATCGGCAATCCGCTTATCATCACCGGCACGGGCATCACTGCCCTCGCCGCACGCCACGCGGCCTATGCGCGAGTTCGCCGGGTAGTGATTCCGAATATGCGTTTCCGCAATGACATCGGCAGCTCGTTCATCGCCCGCGATCGGGCACTGCTGTGCAGTTGGGGATTTCTGCAGAACGATTGCTGAGACCGACGGTCACTTGGATTCGACCGCATTCGTGGTCTTCAACATGCCCCGGGTGTTCATTGCCGCGAGGGCGACCTGAAGCACTACCAGCCCGTGGGCCCCATCGTGCAGGCCCCAGGCGATCCACAGGACGTTGCTGACCAGGAACCACCAGAAGCCCTGGTTGCGGCGTGATTCGCGGGTCGAGGCCACCATCCACGAAGCGTAGATGGTGACCGCCATTGCCGGCCACTGCACGAATCCCCAGGCGTCCACGACCCGGCTCAGGAGCGCTTACGCTCACGCGCCCAGTGGCGGTGCTGGCCGATCGCCTCAACGAACCGCTTGGCTAACTCGCCGGCGGCGGTGCCGGTGACGATGCCCGCCCCCTCGGACGGCAACCCCGCGGCCTGCAGAAGACGCGCGCCGGCGCCGAGAGCCGCCAACGATTTGCAGTGGCGGAAACCTTCTTTCACAAATCGGCAGGCGTCATCATCCGCCGCCAGGACTGCGACGCTGGCGTCACCGTCGGCGACCATGATTGCGTCGTAGACTACCGACGGCGTGTTCAGCAAGCTGCGCACCGCGCGCGTCACGCCGCCATCCGCCGCCGGCACATCACCGAGGGCCGTCGAGACCACCTCGACCGACGCTCCGCCTTTTTCGAGGGTTGCCTTGACCAGTGCGAGCGACTGCCCGTGATGTCCGGGAGCCGCGAGGATTGCAATTTTACGGGTGACGATTTTCGGATCTTTGACCATCGCGATGCTCAGCGCAGGCGACGGCTTCTGGGCCTTCATCCCGGTGCCGGGGGATTTTCCGACCGGCACTCCAATCGCTTTCGCGACGTCGGCCGCCAAGCGCGGATCGATGGCCATGAGGATGACATCGACAACCCGCTTGCGGACTTCCTCACGCTCGCATTTGCCCAGCTCAAAGGACAGCGCGTCGGTGAGGTGCGCGCGTTCGACCGGCGACTGGCTGTCGAGGAACATCCGTGCCTGGGTGAAGTGATCCTGAAAGCTCGGGCTGCGCCCGCGCACCACGTGACCGGCGACGCGCTCGGCGTAATGCGCGTAACCTCCTTGGGCCGGTGTCGCCGGTTTGGGAAATCCGTCGCCAATGGAATTGGGCGAATAATTCGCCGTTCCGGCGTTGATCGTGTGCCGGCCGAAACCGTCATGCTGATGGTTGTGCACCGGCGCGATCGGCCGGTTGATCGGCAACTCGGCAAAATTCGGTCCGCCCAATCGGGTGAGCTGCGTATCGAGATACGAGAACAGCCGCGCCTGGAGCAACGGATCATTGGTGAAATCGATCCCGGGGACGACGTTGCCGATGCAGAAGGCGACCTGCTCGACCTCGGCGAAGAAATTCACCGGATTGCGGTTGAGGGTCATTTTTCCCACTCTTTCGACGGGAACGATCTCTTCCGGCAGCAGCTTGGTAGAATCGAGCAGGTCGAAGCCGTACTTCAGGGCGTCGGCCTCAGCGATGATCTGCATCCCCAATTCCCACTCTGCGGGATTGCCGGACTCGATTGCCTCCCACAGATCCCGCCGGTGATAATCTGGATCCTTTCCGGCGATTTGCTGGGCCTCTTCCCACACCAGCGAGTGCGCGCCGAGCAGCGGCTTCCAATGGAACTTCACCAGCCGCGCGACGCCCTCGGCATCGATCAGGCGGAAGGTATGCACGCCAAAGCCCTCCATCATGCGGTAGCTGCGCGGAATGGAGCGGTCGGACATCACCCACATCACCATGTGCGCGGTCTCTGGCGTCAGCGACACGAAGTCCCAGAAACTGTCGTGAGCCGACTGCGCTTGGGGGATCTCCTTCCGCGGATTCGGTTTCAAAGCATGGACGAGGTCAGGGAATTTGATGCCGTCCTGGATGAAGAAGACCGGCATGTTGTTGCCGACCAGGTCGAAGTTGCCTTGCTCGGTATAGAATTTCACCGCGAAGCCCCGCACGTCGCGCACTGTATCCGCGGATCCGCGCGAACCGACCACAGTCGAAAAGCGCACGAACACCGGCGTCTGCTTGGTGGGATCCTGCAGGAATCCGGCACTGGTATAGCGCGCCAGCGATTCATAGACCTGGAAATGTCCATGCGCGCCGGCGCCCCGGGCATGCACCACACGTTCGGGAATGCGCTCGTGGTCGAAGCGCATGATCTTTTCACGCAGGTGGAAATCTTCGAGCAGGGTCGGACCGCGATCCCCGGCGCGCAGCGAATCGTCGGTCGACGCCACCCGCACACCCTGATCGGTGGTCAGGAATTGGCCCGTGGGGTCTTCGCGGAAGCCCTCCAGCTGCGCTTCTTTGGCATCGGACTTGGGACGGACGGGCTTGCGGGAAACGGGCATGGGGTTCTCGGGGTGTGGGTTCCGCGAGTTAAGCATCTATCGCGCCGAATTTTTATGCTGAATACCCCAATTTTTGACGCCTTTTTGCAATAGTTCACCGCGGTCCTTGCTGCTGAATGCAGGGGTTCCCCTGTCCGTTCCAAGCAGCGGTACCTCAAGCCAACTTGCGCTTGTGATCGTCGGGCGTCATCGTGAAGGGCAGGGGTTCGGCGTCGTGCACGGTCAGCGTCCGGAAGCCGCATTCGACTTCGACCCTGCCGCGCACGCGCAGCGGTACTCCGCCTTCGATGGCCGCGTTGCAGGTCTTGAAGCAGTCGGGGAACCAGGTGGTCTCGATCAGGCCGGTCTCGTCTTCGATGGTGGCGAAACCCATCGGACGCCGCTGCCCGGTGGCATCGGTCGCGGCGACGCTGCGCGACGCGATGATCACACCGGTGACGGTGCAATAGGTGCCTTGTTCAGCGCAGGCGACGGCAGCACAACGCAGCGGCCCTCGGGGTTCGTCGAGGAAGAGGATCGGATGGTGTTCGACGCAGATGCCGAGCGCCTGATAGCGGGCAAACGCCTCATCTTCTGCCGCAAGTCGGCGCAGCGACGGCACCGGCGCATCGGTCCATTCAGGAGCAGGGAAGATCCAGGTCTGGCCGCTCTCCTGAGCCGGCGCGTGGCCCGCCCGGCCACGATGCAGGCCCAAGAGAGCGGTATCCTGGGCCAACCACATCACCTGCGCGTGATGGAGATCCGGTCGGATGTCGGCGAGTGCGCCGACCCGCGCGAGCGAGAGCAGCGTGCGCGCATCGATGACGCAGCGGCGGGCGAAATCGCCGATGCCGCTGAACGGCGCGAGGTCCCGTTGGGCGATGATGCGTTTGGCTTTTTCCTGCGACAGCTGAAGCACCAGATGCAGGCCGAGGCGGATCGCCGCCATGCCGCACGGGGCCGTCTTCCACTGCGACTGCACGACGCTCGGCGACAAAAGCCGCGCTCCGCAGCGGCGCGCTTCCTCGGCATAGGCCGGGGCCTGATAGAACCCCCCTTCATTGGCGATCACCCGGGCATGGAAGGCGGCGGGAGCATGGACCTTCAGCCATGCGGCTTCGAAGCTTACCCGCGCATAGCTCGCGGAATGGGCCTTGGCGAAGCTGTAGCCGCTGAAGCTGGCGATCATGTTCCACACCGATTCGACCGCGTGGTGAGTGCCACCGTGGGCGACTCCGCCGCGGATGAACTCCTCGCGGTAACGCAGCAAGCGATTGCCGGTATCGAAATGACCCAGCGCCTTGCGCAGATGGTTGGCCTGCGCCTCGTCGAAACCGGCGACCGCCTGCGCCGCCTGCATCACGTCTTCTTGATACGAGAGGATTCCAAACGTATCCGACAACAGCGAGCGCAAGGCCGGATGCGGATACCAGTGGTCCTCATGGCGCCCGGTGCGCCGGTGGTGGTGCAGACGATGGAGATATTCCGCAATCCACGACGCCGCTGCCGGGCGGATGATCGACGAGGCGACGATCAGGCGATCGAAATCGCCGCTCGCCGCCTTCGCCAACAGCGCGCGCATCGCCGGACTCTCGATGTAGAAGCAGCCGATCGTGTCCCCGCGCGCGACCAGCGCCTGGGTCGCGGGATCTTCGGCCGGCTGCCAGGTCGATTCGTCGACGATGGTCCCCAGGGCCGCCAGATCGGCCACTGCGTCGCGGATGACGGCCAGACTGCGGTTGCCGAGAATATCGATCTTGACCAAGCCCATGGCCTCGGCGCCTTCTTTCTCCCAGGCGATGGCGGGGACCGGTTCCCAGACCTCGCCTTCCCAGCGCGCCGTCGCCACGTCGATCAGCTTGGCTGCGGGATGCACGGGGACCAACTCGCGGATGAGCGGCTCGGTGATGACCAACCCACCGCAGTGCAGCCCATCATGGATGTGCGTCCCCTCGACTGAAACCGCCTCGGCCAGCAGGTGCGGCCACGGTTCGGGGAGATCGAGCGGCATGCGGAACCGCCGGTGCTGGCGCAGCCGCCCAGCAACGATCGTAGTTTCACGATCGGTGATCCCCCATGCCCGGGCGACCGCCCGCAAGGCCCCATCGCGCCGCAACCGATTGTGCACGCTGACTATCGCGACGTGCCCGGGGCCAAAGGTTGCCAATGCGGCTTTGAACACCTGATCCCGCTCATCCCACGGAAAATCGATATCGAGGTCGGGCGGATCCGTGCGGCTGAGTGATAGAAAGCGCTCAAATAAAAGATGGTAACGAATTGGGTCGACATTGGTGATGCCCAGCGCATAGACCACCAGCGACGACGCTCCGCTGCCGCGACCACAGGTCCGCCGCCCGGCAGCCAGCTCGGCCACGGTCAGGACGTAGCTGCTGAAGCCTTTTTCGCGGAAAACCACCAGCTCACGCTGCAGCCGGTGGGCGACTGCCTCGGGCAGCGGATGACCATAGCGCCGGTGCGCTCCGGCGAGCGCGCGGGCGGCGAGATCGGCATCGGCGTCGCCGTAACGACTGGGCGGCATGTGCCACGAGCCCCCGGGCACATACGCGCAACGACCCACCAGCAGGTGCGCCTCAAGCGCGAGGCCCTCAAGGTCAGGCCAACGTTCACCGACCGCCGCCAATTCATCGAGGGCAAGTCCGCGGGGGCGAGGCGGCTGGACCTTCGCCAGCGGCTTCGAGCGCCGTGCGATCCCGACGCGGATCGGTTCGCCTTCCCGCTCTTGAGCCGTGATCATCGAGCAGATCGGCAGCCACAGGCGCGGCCACGAGTGCTCGCCGCCATCCAGCCGATCGTGGCAACGCCAACGCACCTCGGCGCCAGCCTGTTCAAGAATCACACCTAATTCCCGATCGCGGACCAGCGCGACGAGACCACTGAGCGCCGGTTCATGGCGCAAATCCGACGGCCCGAGACCACTCCCCAGCCACCGGTCGATCCGCTCCGGCTCCTCGGCCATGCGCGATAAAAGCCGACACAACCGAGCATAGGCGACTTGGCACGGGGCAAGTAAAAGCACGTCCCGATCACTGGCCGTGGGAAGAGGCAGATGCACCAGCGCGCCCACCGCAACTCGCTCGCGCCCCCAGGCCGCCAGCGCTGTCGGCAACGCCGCCAACGTACGATCGGCCAGCACCAACCGCACCGGCACCGGCTCATCCCGACCTGGCAACTGATGCATGTCCCGCACATGAGGCCACAGCACCGACGGCTCATGCACGCCTTCCCCCGGCGCATGACACGTCTGCAGGGCGATGGGGGGCAGCTGCATAGATATAGGTCTAAAACAACCCATATTCGTGCAAGGACCATTTTCACCTAACGAACCTGGTCAGCGACCTGTCTCACCACCGGCGTTCAGGTGACGACAGTCACTGCCAAATCCGCAGTAAGATATTAATGAAAAAGAGATCGCATTCAAAAAGCTTGGAACCATAAGCGTGTTGGCACGCTTTTAACATTTATTCCGATGTAAATTATCCAGGCGTCACCTATTGCAAAAATTCACTGTGGGGGATCACTTCGATTTACCCCATAAATATTCCTCACCGAATCAACTTTTTA
>JANYGY010000258.1 GCA_025362255.1 Planctomycetales bacterium | reverse complement strand
TGCTGACGCCATCGATCACCAGCATGGGGTGGGCAGAAGTCGTCTCCGGCTTTATTTCATGCATTATTTCCAACATTAAAGGCACTCGCCAAACCGGCACGGCTGGCCACCCGGTGCACCGATGAGCTGATCGTCGCGCATCACGATCGTGCCGCGCACGATCGTGACCTGGGGCCAACCGGTGACCGCCATTCCGGCGAACGGCGTCCAGCCGACTTTGCACGCCTGCTGGGCATCGGTGATCGTGCGTTTGGCCTGCAGATCGACGATCGTGAAATCAGCGTCATAGCCGATCGCGATCCGCCCTTTGCCCGCGAGATTGAACACCCGCTGCGGACCAGCGCTGGTCAACTCGACGAACCGTTCGAGCGACAGCCTGCCAGCGGCAACATGATCGAGCATCACCGGCACCAGGGTCTGCACGCCAGGCATGCCCGACGGGGTGTTGGGATACACGGCGTCTTTTTCAGCGCGGGTGTGCGGCGCGTGATCGGTGGCGAGGATGTCGACCGTGCCATCGTTCACCGCCGCCCACAGCGCCGCGCGATGGCGGGCATCGCGCACCGGCGGGTTCTGCTGGGCATACGAGCCAAGCCGATCATAGCACTCAGGCGCGGCGAGCGTCAGGTGATTGGCCAGCACCTCGACCGTGGCGACCTGCTTATGATCGGCGAGATAGGCCATTTCATCAGCCGTGGTCACATGCAGCACGTGCACCCGCTTGCGCTGCTTTTCGGCCAGCTCGACCAATCTGGTGGTCGCGCGCAACGCGGTCAGCTCATCACGCCACACCGGATGCAGGTGCGGCGTGACGCCGGGCACATCAAGCAGGGAACGCCGTTCGATCAGGCGCGGCTCGTCCTCGCAATGCACCGCCATCCGCCGATTGATGCTGCGCAGGATGCGCTCAAGGGTCGCATCATCAGCAACCAGCAGATTGCCGGTGGACGACCCCATGAACACCTTTACCCCGGCGCATCCGGGCAGACGTTCCCACTCGCCCAGCTGTTCCGCGTTTTCGGCCGAACCGCCGAAGTAGAACGCGTGATCGGTCCACATCCGCCCGTGCGCCCGCTGCACCTTGTCGGCCAGCGCCGCCGGAGTGGTGGTGCTCGGCTTGGTGTTGGGCATCTCGAACACCGCGACCACGCCACCCAGCGCCGCCGCCGCGGTGCCGGTGGCGAAGTCCTCTTTGTGCTCCAACCCCGGCTCACGGAAATGAACCTGACTGTCGATCACCCCGGGCAGCACATGCAGCCCACGCACGACCAGCACCGCCGCGGTCGCCGCACTCGCCAAGTCGCCAATCGCCGCGATCCGCCCCCCGCGAATGCCGACATCGCACACCGTGCGCCCTCCAGGAGTGACAACCGTGCCGTGGCGGAGGATGAGATCGAAGGTCATTTGAAAAATTTAGGGCGAGGAGGGTTCGATGAAAGCTGACGAAAAAATATCGTTCACGGCGTCACCGGTGCGGATGCGAACGGATTGCCGAAACTGGACGCATTATTCCACCCCTTGTTTGGGGCAGACTTTCGCCAGCGGGCAGCGGTCGCACCGCGGTTTGATCCGGCGGCAGATTTCGCGGCCAAGACGGATGGATTGGTGGCAGATCTGGATCCAGCGACCCGGCGGCACGCGGGCCATCACCGCGCGTTCGGCCTCCAGCGGATGTTCGCGGGTGGTCCAACCGAGGCGGTAGACGATGCGCTGGACGTGGGTGTCGGCGCCGACCGCGGGTACGCCAAAGGCATTGCCGGCGACCACGCAGGCGGTTTTGCGCCCGACTCCGGGCAGCGTGGCGAGGGCGTCGATCGAGGCCGGTACGCCCCCGCCGGTACGCATCAGCGCGCGCGCGGCTTCGACGATCGCGCGCGCCTTTTGGCGAAACAAGGGCAGGTGCCGGATCAGCGGCTCGAGCTCGCGCTGATCAAGCTCGGCATAGGCGTAGACGCCCAGCAGATGTTCATTCAGCACCGCCATCGCCTTGTTCACCTGAATGTCGGTGGTGCGCGCCGACAGGATCACGGCGACTAGCATTTGCCACGGATCCGTCGCCTGCAATTCGCACGCCGCATCCGGCCAGGTCTCAGCCAGGATCCGGTCGACCGTCGCGGCAGGTGCAGCGCGCATCGGCTCAGTCGCGGTAATGCGCGACCCAGCCGCCGACATCGGTGAACAGGCGGATGGCGGTGATCTGGCGATCGGCGCAGAGCACGAAGTGATGGGTAAAATCCTTCGGCACGGTGATGAAATCGCCGGGATGCAATTCAGCGTCGATCACCGGCCCACCCTCGGGAAACAGGGTGAACACCCCACGCCCCTGGACGACGAAGCGCACTTCATCATCGGTGTGGCCGTGCTTCTTATCAAACTTGGCGAGCATCACGTCGAGATTCGGGGTGTCGGGATACAGCGTGACGACATCGGCAGTTTTATAGCCGCACTGCGCCGACCGACGCGCGATGTCCGGCGCAAATGCCGCGAGCACCGCCTGCTTTTCGGCATCGCCCAGCGCTCGGCTGGACAGATTCGCCGGCATCTTGGTCGTGCCCCACCGCTCGTAGGTGACGCCGATCGCGCCGAGTTCGCGCCCGACTTCCGCCGTATCCGTGACCAAGCGTTGATCGGCGCGAAACCATAAAGTAGCCATGGAAACCTCAGCGTTGGCGAGTTGTTCGAGGCCGCAGGCTAGCAGGCTGTGCCTGCGGTCCAACCCGTGGCAAGCCGTGACAACCCTCCCTGATCCTCAGCAACTCAGCCCTCTGCAATTCCGCCCGCTTCAATTCCTGAAGGGCATCGGCCCGGCCCGCGCGTCTGCCCTGGCCGCCGCCGGCTGGCACACGACCTGGGATGTGCTGCACACTTTTCCGCGATTGATCGGCCTGCCGCCGGAGTTGTCCGCGACCGGCCCGCTGCCAGCCGGAGTCGCGGTGCGCGTGCGCGCGCAGCTGGTGCACGCGCGGCCGCGCTTTGCCGGCGGGCGGGGAATGGCCTTGGAGGCTTCGCTGCGCCGCGCCGACGGAGTGCTGCTCACCGCCCGTTTTTTCAATGCGGGTTATCTGCGTCGACTGTTGATTCCTGGCGAATGGTTTCTGTGGGAAGGCCGCACCGATGCGACCAAGCCGAACCTGCTGCTGCATCCTGCTTTTGTGCACCAGAGTAGCGGCACAGCAGCAGGAGAAACGGCTGACGATCGCAGCATCTGTCGGGTTGCTTATCGGCTGCCCGACGGTGTCGGTGAGCGCGCCTTCATCGGCCTGGTCGATCAGGTGCTCGAGCACGTGCTGCCGCATTGCCGCGATCCCGCCGGCCTGCTGACGGATCAGGAGTGGCAGGCGTGCGTTCACGCGGCGCATCGCCCAAGCGATCCCCTGGCGCACGAAGCCGCACGCCGCGAACTGTCACGGCGTGAACTGCTGGCCTTGGCGTGGCTGTTGCGCAGCCGGCGATTGGCGGTGATCAGCGCGCCGGGCCGCGCGGTGCGCTGGGATGACGAGACCCATGCCCGCGCCCTGGCACGATTACCGTTTTCGCTGACTGCTGGCCAGACAACTGCACTCGCTGAAATCCGCGCTGATCTTACGGCCGCTGCGCCGATGTACCGCCTGCTGCATGGTGATGTCGGCAGCGGCAAAACCGCGCTCGCGCTGATCACGGCCTTGGCGGTGATTGCCGAACATCGCCAGGCCGTGCTGCTTGCGCCGACGGCGGTGCTGGCCCAGCAGCATGCGTTGTTCATCGGCCGCTGCCTCGCCGGCACCCGCGTGCGCTGGGGCGTGCTCACCGGGGGAACTCCCGCGAATGAACGCACGGAACTGTTACGCGCCGCCGCTGACGGAACGTGCCATCTGCTGATCGGCACGCATGCGCTGCTGAGCGATGACGTTCACCTGCGCGATCTGGCGGTGGTGGTGATCGACGAGCAGCACAAATTCGGCGTGCATCAGCGCGCGGCGCTGATCGACAAGGCGGCGGTGCGGCCGCATCTGTTGCTGTTGACCGCGACCCCGATTCCGCGCACCCTGGCGCTGACCGCCTTCGGCGATCTGGCGGTGTCGCGCATCGTCGGCCGGCCTCCTGGCCGCGCGGCGGTGACGACCACCGCGCAAGCCGGCGGCCTGGCGGTGGTTGAACGCGCGCTCACGGCGCTGTGTGTGGGAGATCAGGCGCTCGTCATCTGCGCGTTGCGCGAGGCGAGCACGAACGAGGGCGGGGATACCTCGCCCATCCACGATGCCGCCAACGTTTTCGTCGCCGTCCAAAAGCTTTATGGCGATCAGGTGTCGCTGCTTCATGGCGCCATGGATGAGCCGCGCAAATTGGCGGTGATGGCAGCCTTTCGCGCCGGCACCTGCCGGATCCTGATCGCGACCACGGTGGTCGAGGTCGGCATCGATGTACCGACCCTGGCGCTGGTCGCGGTGCTCGATGCCGAACGCTTCGGCCTAGCGCAACTGCATCAGCTGCGTGGCCGCCTGGGACGGGGCGAGCGTCCTGGCATCTGCCTGCTGGTGCACGCCGCGCAGGCAGATGCTCCGCGCTTGGCCGCGCTGGTCGCGACCGACGACGGCATGGCCATCGCCGAAGCCGACCTTGCCGCCCGCGGCCCCGGCGAACTCCTCGGCCGACAGCAGCACGGCGTCTTACGCCTGCGCATCGCCGACCTCAGCCGCGATCTCGATCTGCTGCACGAAGCCCATCAGCACGTGCGGACTCACGGCGGAACCATCCCCGACGCCTTGATTCCATGGACCAATCAGCCGCCAGCCGACACCGTCTCTGACGCCGGCTGAAGCTTCATCGATACAAGAACAGAACAGAACAGAACAGAACAGAGCAGAGCAGAGCAGAGCAGAACAGAGCAGAGCAGAGCAGAGCAGAACAGGAGGTCGCAGAGGCGCAGAGGAATCAGAGAATTCACAAGCCAGACCGCGACCCACATCAACCACCAGTGGTGCCGAACACGCCCAAGTTGCCTGGGCGACAACGACCAACCCCTGCGACCTCTGCGACCTCTGCGATCTCTGCGGTCTCTGCGATCTCCTGTTCCGCCTAAATCGACTAAGTCGCTTCCGAAGGCAGAGGAATCAGAGAATTCACAAGCCCGATCGCGACCCACATCAACCCGCCTGTGGTGCCGAACACGCCCAAGCTGCCTGGGCGACAACGACCAACCCCTCCGACCTCTGCGATCTCTGCGGTCTCCTGTTCCGCCTAAATCGACTAAGTCGCTTCCGGCGGAGGACTTTCAGCGCGCCAGAAAGACGTCGTCGGATCCTGGTACGCTTTCATGGCGCGTACGGCTTTGGCGTATTCGAGTTCGGCTGGGCGGAGGACGTTGGTCACGCGTAAGCGGTCGAGGCCTTCGAGGAGGCCTTGAACCGGATCTGGACGGGTCGCATTGGGCGGGAGTTCGTGCGGTTCGAGGTCGTCTTCAACGAGTTCGGCTTTGCGCCGCGCCACCCGCCGGGCGAAACGCGGATCACCGCTACGCTGATCGCTGGCAGCAATCGGCGCGGTCGGTGAGGGCGGACCAGTGAGAGGGACTTCGACCATGGTATCTGAATGAAGTATCGGGCGCCGCCGACCAGACTGAAGGACCTATTGTTGCAACCGTGACACGGTCTCGGCAGCATCGTAGCAGATGTTGCCGAGACCCGCGGTACGAATGTCAATTCACCAGCGACGTTGCTTTTTACCCGGTTTTCCCGACTTGCCCAGATGGGCAGGTGGGGTGCTTTTGGCGGGCGCCGGCCGGTTGGTGCGATGATCGCGGTCGGCCGTCTCGCCGCGCGTGGTCCGTTCGCCGCCGGTGCGCCAACGTTCGGGCACCCGTCGACGATCGATCGATGGGTCGAGCGCGAGCACTTTTTTGGTCACCGGCCGAGCCATGCGCGCCGGCTCGTCGAGCGGCACTGCCGCAGCTTCCTCATCGGGTTCGGCGACATCCCGTTGAGCCACCTGCGCGGGCACGGGGCGAACTGCCGGTCTTCCTGATCCGGGAGCTTCGCTGCGCACTGTCCGTCTGGTGATCGCGTTGGTGCCCGGAGTGGTTGCCGCAGACGGCACGTTGTCGCGTTCGTCGCGGGTCGCGTCCGGGGCTTGATCACGGTGCTCGTGCTCGACCACGGCCTTGGCCGGATGGCGCGCGGGCATGGGCGGCTTGAGCTGAGATTTTGCCGGAGCTGGTGACGGATGCGCAACCACGCCTTTTTTCGCGTCCACTTTTGTTTGGTCCACTTTACTTTCGTCCACGTGGCCAAGCGTTTTCGGCGAGCGGATGGCTTGCGCGAAATTGCCCTTCGGTTCGAGCCCGAAGACCACGTCGGCGCGTTCG
>JANYGY010000254.1 GCA_025362255.1 Planctomycetales bacterium | reverse complement strand
CCGTCGTCTCCAGCGGCTTCTTGTCGCGGATGACGGTCAAGTTCGAAGAAATGGTGACCTGACATTCGGTGTAGGCATACAGTTGCGGAATCACTTCATCGACGTGCGTTCCGCGCGGCAGCTCCAGCTCTATTTCGACTTCTGATCCAGTGCGATCACTGATTCCGGAAATCTTGACTTTGCCCTTTTGCCAGGCTGTTTCGATCGACTCCATGATCGAGTCGGTAGTGGTGCCAAACGGCAACTCGCGGATGACAATCTTCTTATCGCCGTCTGCTTCCAGTTTGGCCCGCACCCTGACCTTGCCGCGCCCGTCTTCATACTCGCTGGCGTCCATCAGGCCGCCTTGAGGAAAATCAGGCAGGCAACGGAATTTCTCACCTTTGAGAATGGCGATCTGGGCGCGCAGCAATTCCGGGAAATTGTGCGGCAGGATGGTGGTCGCCATACCCACGGCGATGCCTTCGGTGCCCAACATCAACACCACCGGCAACTTTGCGGGTAAAGCTTCGGGCTCTTCTTTACGGCCGTCATAACTTGGCCGGTATCCGGTAAGAGCCGGATTGAACAACGTGTCCTTGGCTAGAGGCGACAATCGGCATTCGATATATCGCGGCGCTGCCGCATTGTCGCCGGTCAGCAGATTGCCGAAATTCCCCTGACGTTCGATGAAATAACTGAGCGTTTCATTGCCGCGGGTGATGCCCTTGTTGGCGAGCACGACCAGCGCATCACCGATCGAAGCGTCACCATGCGGGTGCAACTTCATCGTTTCGCCGATGACATTCGCGACCTTGATGAACTTCCCGTCATCCATGGTGAACATGGTGTGCAGGATGCGCCGTTGCACTGGCTTACAGCCGTCACGCACGTCGGGAATCGCCCGATCGACGATGACGTAACTGGCGTACTCCAGGAAATTTTGACGCATCAATGGTTCTAGACTGGGCATGGCTTCTTAATCATCGGCAATGGGTAATGAAAAAAGCGGAAAGCGCTGACAGCTGCAGATCCCGATCGGCTCAGGCAATGTCGGCGATCAGATTGCTGACGATGAATTCCTTGCGCTGGGGCGTGTTCTTTCCCATGTAGAAATCCAGCGCCTTGGCGACCTCGCTGAGCGACTCGACATCGACCTGCAGCAACCTGATATTCTTGCCAATGAACTGGCCGAACTCCTTGGGGCTGATTTCACCCAGACCTTTGAAGCGGGTGACCTCGGGGCCTTTGAGCGAAGCGATCGCATCGTCACGTTCACGTTCACTGTAACAGTACTTGGTCGTCTGCTTGTTGCGCACCCGGAAGAGCGGGGTTTCGAGGATGAAGATGTGCCCACGGGTGACCAGCTCCTCGAAGTAACGCAGGAAATAAGTCAGCAGCAGATTGCGGATGTGCATGCCATCGACATCCGCGTCGGTGGCGATGATCACCTGATTGTACCGCAGATTGTCCATGCCGTTCTCGATCCCGAGCAGCGACATGATATTGTAGAGTTCTTCATTCTTATAGACCGTGGCCTTGTCCAGGCCGTGGCAATTCAACGGCTTGCCCTTGATCTTGAAAATCGCCTGGGTGTCGACATCGCGACATTGGGTCAACGAACCGCCAGCCGAATCACCTTCGGTGATGAAGACACTCGACTCGCTGCGGCGCGGTTCTTTGGCATCGCAGAAATGGATTTTGCAGTCGGTGAGCTTGGGGATGCGCAAGGCGACCGATTTGGCCCGTTCACGCGCCTCCTTCTTGATCTTCGACAATTCCGTGCGGATGCGCTCGTTGGTCTGGATCTTCTCAAGAAGTTTCTTCGCCGCCTCGGGATTGGTGTGCAACCATCGCTCGATCGCTTCCTTGACCAAAGGCACGACCCATGCGCGGACGTCGCTGCCCAGCTTGTTCTTGGTCTGGGATTCGAACAGCGGATCCTGGAGCTTGATCGCTACGGCGCCGAGAAAACCTTCCCGGACGTCTTCGCCGGCGAAACTTTTCTTGGCGTATTCATTGATCCCTTTGAGTACACCTTCGCGATACGCGCTCTGATGGGTACCGCCGTCATTGGTGTACTGCCCATTGACGAAGGAAAAATAATTCTCGCCGTAGGTATGTACGTGGGTGAAGGCGAATTCGAGTTTGCCGTCTTTTTCGCGATGATGGAACACCTCGTATTGCAGCGGCTCCTCGCCGACTTCATGCGCCAGAAGGTCGGCCAGACCATTCTTGGCGTTGAACTCCTGAGTGGTGCCGTTGCTGGTGTAGGCAATGGTCAGGCCGCTGTTGAGATAACAATAATACTGCAACCGTTTGGCGATGAATTCATCTCGCCAAGTGTAACTTTTGAAAATCTCAAGATCCGGGGTGAAGCGGATGTAGGTGCCGGTTGGCGCAGCCTTGTCCTTGCCGTCTTCGTCGCGCAGCAGCCGGCCTTGGGTGAAGGTCGCCCGCTTGAATTGACCTTCGCGATTGCTGACGACCTCGAACGCACTCGACAGAGCGTTGACCGCCTTGGTGCCGACGCCGTTGAGACCAACCGAAAACTGGAAGACATCGTCGTTATACTTGCCGCCGGTGTTGATCTTCGAGACGCAATCGATGACCTTGCCCAAGGGAATTCCGCGACCGAAGTCGCGCACGGTCAAGGTGGCGTTTTCACGGATGATCTCGATCCGTCGGCCGACCCCCATGATGAATTCGTCGACCGCGTTATCGACCACTTCCTTGAGCATCACATAAATGCCATCAGCGGGGTTCGAACCATCGCCCAATCGCCCGATATACATGCCGGTGCGCAGGCGGATGTGCTGCAGCGGATCCAGCGTCTTGATCGCGTCTTCGGTATATTCGACCTTGAGCTTGGCCATAAGTGCGGCTTTCCACGTGTCCGTTTGGACGCGCACGGTCAGCCGGTCACCGGGGGCGTCAAGCTCTGGATGCGCCAAAGTGGCTTTTTGCCAGATTTTGGCGGAATTTAAGCCCATTCCGTGAACTTTCGCCATTTCAGGCGGGAGGTAGGTCAAATTGCTCTCTTCAAACCCGTGCAAAAGGTCGATCGGCAGAAACTCCACGACCACGCATGGAAGATTCTCTAAAGCCGGATGCATATCAGGGGAAAGAAGTAGTTGCGAACATTAACTTCTTTCCCTAGGTTCTTTCTCGACGCAGATAACTCCTGCGTCTCCCACTTCCAACCGCTTTCAATCAAGCACCAGGAACAACATCATGTCCGACTTTCCCTCCATCCTCAAATCCAAAATCAGCGAGAAGGGCCTGAATGCCGCCGATGCCGCCACCGCCATCGGCGTCAGCGCCCCCAGCCTGCGCAACTCACTCTCGGGGACTTCTTTCCCCAATGCCCGCTCGCTGAGCAAATACTCATCGTTCCTCGGCCTCAGCGATGCCGACACCAAAGCTCTGATCGACTCATCGAAAACGAGTGCTCCCAAGGCTTCGAAAAAGACCGCCAAGAAAGCGGATAAGAAAGTTGCCACCGGGACTTCAACTGGTGCCAAAAAAGGCCGCAAGGCGAAGTCCAAGTCCAGCGGCTCAGCCACTGCCGCCATTGAAACGGTCGTCGCCGCGCTCAAGCAAGCCGATGGACTGCTGGGCGACTCGCTCGCCGTCGCCGTCCACAAGCTCGGTGCAGGACCGCGCAAGATCATCGAATCGATCGTCAAATCACTCTCATAAGATTGCCCATCCACCGGGTGGATAAAAAAGCGCCCCAGGCCAATTGGCCTGGGGCGCTTTTTTGTGCCCGCGGCACGCAAGCAAATCAATCTCACTCGCGATCGTTATAAGCTTCTTCTCCATGCTGAGTGAGGTCCATGCCTTCGCTCTCATCCTCGGCACTGAGGCGCACTCCGAGGGTGTATTTCAAGACCAGCATGATCAGCAGCGTTCCTCCGCCGGCGAGCGCTACGGCAATTCCGACCCCTGCGAGCTGCCCCCATACCGGATGCAGATCCCCTGCCGAAATCGCACGGTACAATTCGGGATTTGCGAGTTTTAGCCCCGGGTGGGCATCGACTTCGAAAAACAGTCCGGTGGCTATGGTCCCCCATATGCCGGCTACTCCATGAACCCCGAACACATCAAGACTGTCGTCATATTTCAGCCGCATTTTCAGCCAGGTACAGGCGAAGAAACACAATCCACCGGCACCCACGCCGATGATCAGAGCCGAGCCTGGGGTAACGAATCCGCACGCTGGGGTGATTCCCACCAATCCGGCTACTGCTCCGGAAATCGCACCTAATACCGTCGGTTTGCCCCGAATGACCCATTCAACCGCTGGCCAGGTCAGGGTGGCGGCAGCCGCGGCGATCTGAGTATTCATGCAGGCGAGGGTCGCCAATCCGCCAGCTGACAATGCCGAACCGGCATTGAACCCGAACCAGCCGACCCACAACAAAGCTGCGCCCATGAATGCCAGGGCAAGATTGTGCGGCGGCATCGGCATCTGGAGGTATTTGCGGCGATGCCCGAGCACTAGTGCACAGACCAAACCAGACACTCCGGACGCGGTTTCCACCACTGTTCCACCCGCGAAATCGAACACCGCCAGATGGTGCGCACCAAAAGCCCAGTTGAGCATTCCCTGTTTTCCCCACACCATGTGCGCCAAAGGCACATACACGAGGAACAACCACAGGGCGCTGAACCACAGCATCGCCGAAAATTTCATCCGTTCGGCGTAAGCGCCGCATATCACCGCCGGAGTGATGATCGCGAACATCAATTGGAAGAGGCAGAATGTGCCGAAGGGGATGCTTGCAGCGTAAGCCGCATTTGGGCCAGGGATGAATCCCGGCACGCCCGCAACTGCCGGCTGCCAGATGACGCCGTTCAGGAACAGATGTTGAAATCCACCATAGATCTTTCCCGCATCGCCAAAGGCGAGACCAAAACCGCAGATCATCCATAATAAGGTGACCATCGCGCAGATCGCGAGCGACTGCATCATCGTCCCCAGCACGTTATGCCGACGGACGAGTCCTCCGTAAAACAATGCCAGGCCCGGAATCGTCATGCCCAACACCAATAAGGATGACAATATCACCCATGCATTGTCGCCGGCGTTGAAAGCCCCTTGATCAACCGCCAATTTTGCGGCGACGGCCTGTAATTTGACTTCGGCCAACTCTGCGCGAATGGCCTCAAGCTGACTTTGCACCTCCTCACCCGAAACCCATCCAGGTAGAACCAGGAATAGTGATACGGACATCCATGAAATTAATCGTTTGAGAGCGAGCATGAGCACCTTTACCCGGATCGGGATTACTGCTTCAGCACGTTACATTCCGGAAATTGTTTCAAGCCTAGAATTTTTATGTAAGTATAATTATTATATATAGTTATATTTAAATTTTGCTTTTATTAATCCTCTCGCCGCGGACAGAGTGACCGATTCGAAGTGATTGCTTGTAATGCATTTTATCAAAGTCCGAGCAGTTGGACGGTACGCCCAACATCGCCACCTCTCCCTCTAAATAGGTGAGCAGGTTCTCTCTTGCCGCTCAATTGAATGCGGCTTCATCTGCCACCACATCCATCAGGGGCTTGTGTCCACTAACTCCATCGAGAAGACCAGCTCCATGAAATCGACACTTCTTTTTATCGTATTGCTGACCGGGTTTTCTTTCCCCCGTTTCCTGATTGCCGCGGAGGCCCCGACTGCTGCGGAGATTGCGGCGGCCAAGGAATTCACGCACGCGACCATTCGCACCACCCACGGCGACATCCACGTCACGTTATTTCCTAAAACCGCACCGATCTCCGTTGCAAACTTTGTGAATCTGGCCCGCGCTGGATTTTACGATGGATTGGCCTTTCACCGTGTCGCCCCGGGGTTTGTCATTCAAGGTGGTGATCCGGCGACGCGGGCCGGGGCCCCAGATTCCGGTATGCCGATCGGCAGTGGTGGAGCGGGTTACCGGATATCGCCGGAAATTGGCGACGCCAATCCCGAGAAGCATACTGCTGGAACCCTCGCCATGGCCGATTCTGGACTCGGTACGGCCAGCAGCCAATTTTACCTGACCATGGCCGCGGCACCGCATCTCGATGGCCGGTACACCGTATTCGGACGAGTGGTCGGACCCGAGGATCTGCAGATCATTCGCCAAGTTCAGGCGTCAGAACGGTTCTCGGTCATCATCGATCCCAAGTCGCCGTAAAAACCTGGTCGGCCGCGTGTCTGGAGCGCTGCGCGATTTTCCACCAAACAATAAACCCCAGGCCATTGGGCCTGGGGTTTATTTCTTTCGTCATAACGTGCCGAAGCGGCAGATTACTTGGCGAAGTATTCGATAACCTTCTGGATATCGATGGGGAAAGGAACCTGCTCAGGACCCGGCAACGCATCGATGGTGACTTGGAGAGCGTCCATGTCGACCTTGATGCCGGCGGGGCGTTCAAGCACCGGGGCGTTGACGGTAACCCGGATGTCTTCGCGATTGCGCGCTTTTTCGCGAACCTGGAACGACTGGCCATTCTTGACCAGCTGACCAGGGCTCTTGGCGCGATGGCCATTGAGGTTCACGTGACCGTGACCGATGAGCTGACGAGCCGAAGGGATGGTCCGGGTAAGACCAGCGCGCCAGACCAGGTTGTCGAGACGGGCTTCCAAAAGCGACAGCATGTTACGACCGGTATCACCAGGCATCGAGTAGGCCTTGGCGAAAACCAAGCGCAGACTGCGTTCGGTCAAACCGTAGTGGAAGCGCAGCTTTTGCTTTTCGCGAAGGCGCACGCCGTATTCGCTGACCTTGAAGGTCTTGCGCTGCGACGCGGCGTAGCCCGGGGGATTGGGGCGGCGGGTCAGCGTACGGGTCGTGAGGCCGGGGATTTCCTGACCGAGACGACGAACGATGCGGAGCTTGGGACCGGTATAGCGAGACATAGACGCCTTGTAGCCTGAATTGGCTTGTGGTTTTGAACGTCTCAGACAGAAAACTGCCGAGAGTCGAAAACGCTGGTGCTGCCTGCCTGAATTACCCGTGCCGAGGTGGACGGAATCAGGATTGGGCGAAAGAGGGCGGAGACATTAGGCTGACCGGAAATATCTGCAACCATCAAGCAGCTCGACTTGGGGAAGAAAAAATCCACCGCATCAAACGGGTGAGGACGACAGCCCCATGACATGATATACTGTTGCAAGCAGTATTCCTCTGGTAAACACGCAGGTGTGCATTCCCCGCAGTCATCTCCCAAAGGTTTCGGATTGTCCATGTCGTCGAAAATAACCTCCAGCTTATGTCTTTTGGCCGTTTTCCTGGCTTTGGCCCCGAATACTCGCCTATTCGCTGAAGATGCCGTGCCACCGGCGAAGACGCCGCCAGCTGAAAACCAGCCGAACCCACCTCCTGCATCTGAGGCTGCGACCACCGATACCAGTGCTAGCGATCCGGTGAAACCCGTCGATGCGGCCAAGGAAGCCGAGCACGCCAAAGTCCGCGCCCAGGCAGATGAAAAAGCGGAGGTCGGCCGCAAGGCGTTGCAGACTTATCGTAAAGATCAGGCCGGAAATCCCAACGCGGTGGTGGATTCCGCGGTGGCATTCACTGAAGCGCATAAACTATACGGCACGATCGGCGATACCGATTCAGTGTCAGAGATGCAGGCGAACATCTTCTGGTGCAAGAAACAGATGAACCTGGATGCCGTGAAGCTTTATCTCGCCCGTGAAGGCAAGACTGAAGCGCTAGCCCAGATGAATGAAGTTGCCGACAAAAAGGTCGAGGTGAGCGAAGCCCAAAACTATCTGGATCGGGCCAAAAAATTCGCTGGTGAACATACCGACGACTTCAATGGGGTTTCCATCCGATTCTATGAAGTCGCGGAGCGTTTTGTCGGTACTCCGATTGGTCTCGAAGCTCAGAAGTTGTCTCTTGAGGCCCAGAACAAGTACATGAAGTGGCTGCAATCGGGCGGCATGGCCCGCGACACCAAGTTCACCAAGGCGACTGTAGTGAAGGCCGGGACGCGCGTCGCAATTCCAGATGAAAAACTGCAACGCGATTCGTTGGTCGTGCTGAAAAAGGTCTATGCCAAGGATTACAGCCGACGGACGGACGGCCAAAAGCGGCGCTTCGCTGCCAAATTAGCCGATGAAGCGGCGAAGAGCACGGGCGACGCGGTGACCTATTTCACCCTCCAGAACGAAATCTGCCGGTTGGCGCAGGAATCGGAAGATTACGAACGCCTGTTGGACACGGTGGATCTGCTGGCCGGCGCCTTCACCGGTTACGAGATGGCCGAACAAAAAAAACTCTGGCTCAAGAAGATCACGGGCAAACCGACCGCCATCGCGATCGCGACGTTGCTCGACAATCCGAAAGATCTCGGAGCCAACACCGCCGCCGGAAAATTCTTCTGCCTGCAACTCAAGCGCTGGGAGGTCGGCCTGCCGATGCTCGCCATCAGTGGAGACGCTGAGCTGAAGGCGGTTGCCGAGCAGGAACTTTCAAATCCCACCGAAGATTCCCAGCGGATCCAAGTCGGTGATGCGTGGTATCAGGCGACCAAAAAGGGTGGCCCGGCGGTCGAAAAGAATGCCATGCTCGGGCGCGCTCAATTCTGGTACCTGCAGGCCAAAACCTTGACCGGGGTGCAAAAAGAACGGGTCGCCCAGCGCTTGGCCGAAATCGACAAGACCCTGCCGCTGGATCCTGACAACATCGATTATCAAAGCTTGACGCCGACGCAGTGGTCGAAACTGAAGGGTACGGAATCGATCGTCCCAGCGCGGGTCGACCGCACCGGCCCGGTGGCGACGCTGAAGCCTGGCCAACGCGTGCGCGTGGTTCCACATCCGGCAGACAGCTGGACTTGCCAGAGCTGGTCCCGGACCATCACCTGCACCTCACGCGGTGTGGCATCGGTGTACCGCAAGAGCTCGAGCAAGGATGACGATAGCGAATCCTCTTCATATTATAGCTATTCCACACCGTACCCGAATTGCCGGTTTGGCGAATTGGTGGTCGCGGTGGAAAAAGGCGACGGACAGTCCTGCGGCATTATTTCCGGACCCGGCAATGTGTGGTTGATGCCCAACGCCCAGGATGGTGACCGCAAGGGCCAGATCCGCGTCAAGTTGGTCGCCGTCGACGACGAATGAATGGATTACGTAGGCCGGCGAACGATCAGTTCGATGGCATGATCGGCCCAGGTCAGTTACTGACCTGGGTCTTGTCGTCTTGTCCTTTCCTCGCATCTCGCATTGCGGCGGTTGCTCAACCGCTGCGCGCGATCGTCAGGCCCTTTGACGCCGCCGCGGGCGCGGATGGGTGGTTGGGGGTACTGGCCGCGGCCCCTGCGCTCCTTGGCGCCAAGCCGACGCCCGCGACGCGTGAGGACTACTTTGCGCTCTGCTTGGCTGCCCATCATGCAACCGTGGGCAGCTTCGTTCCGACCGATGTCGACAGCAAGATCCGCGGTGATTTTTGGCGGCGGCAGTCCGGGGAATCTCTCCGTCGGCGATGGCACATGGCGAGCCTAGCCCGGACTTGGTCGACCGCTGGCGTGTCGACCCGCGTCGAATTCACCGCCGAAGGGCCGGTCAGCGGCCACGATGGCGAATGGCTGGGTGTAGCGACGGGCGCACTGGGCGCGGCGTTGCTTGCTGGTGATCGCGCCGTCGGAGATGAGGCGCACGCCTGGATCACAGGTGAGCTGGAGCGCGAAGTCCGCGCCTTTGTCGCTGCCGAAGAAGCAGTCCGCGCTGGTGCCAACGATTCGCAGGTCATCGCGCTCAGCCGCTTGGCATGGATCCTGACGCACAATGTCGGCGACATCGACCAAGGTCTGTCGCATTGGCCGACTGGTGCGGTCGGCGCGCTCCTGCGCACTGCCCGAGGTACCTTTGGCCAGTTGGCCCATGACCGGCCTGCTCGTTTTTCCGGGGTCTTTCACCGGGCAAAAAAAATCTATCAGGTCATCGCTGGCGAGGGTCACCGTCATTATCCCCTGCGCGCGGTGAAAGCCCTGCGCACCGACGCGACACTGCTTTTGCCGCTGGGGCCCTGTTTCGAAAGCTGGGGCGAGGTCGTAGCCCGATCAACGACACTCACTGCCGAGGATCGGGCCGAGGTCCTGGCCGCGTTGTGCAGCGGGATCGGTAAAGTCAGCGGGCAAGTCGGATACCACCGCGCCCTTGTCGGGCTCGCCACAATTCCCGGCGGCCTTGCTGGACTCCGTCACTTGCTGCCCGAATCAGCTATGCTTGAGCTCGCTCATCCCGAGGTGCAGCATCATCTCACGCTGACCGCCGAACAATTCGCCGAGGGGTTGGCCCGGCAGATCCGTCACGCGCTCGGTTGATTCGCCTTTAGCAAAACGTTGACGTTACCAGTGGCATGGGCGGCTCGCCCATGTGCGGGGGCCAACTCATGGGCGAGCCGCCCATGCCACAGGAAGCCCTCTCACGTGGCATGGGCGGCTCGCCCATGTGCGAAGAGCCACCTCATGG
>JANYGY010000230.1 GCA_025362255.1 Planctomycetales bacterium | reverse complement strand
ATTGCGCATCAAACGGGCCGAACACGCCCTCAATGGCGAGCCGCTTGATCGTCAGACTCTCAGCCAGGCGTCCCGTGTCAGTCGTGGATACCTTCATCATTTATTCAAAAGCGGCGAAACGCTGGCCGGACAATTGCTGTCGATCCATAATCTTGCCTATTACCGGCGGTTGATGGCGCGGATGCGCACCGCTATTCGCGCCGGGCGCTTTCAATCGTTCGCCGAAGCGTTCCGGGCCAGCTATGTCGACGACCGGCAAGATCCCAGCGGAGCGGATCCGTGACCGCAGATGTCATCGTCTACACCGACGGAGGGTGCCGGGGCAACCCCGGTGCCGGCGGCTGGGGATTCATCCTGATCAATCAGGCCACCGGTAATGCCCTTGAACGCTGCGGCGGCGAAGCGGAGACCACCAACAATCGGATGGAGATGCTGGCCGCCATCGAATCGCTCAAAGCGATCAAGAAGCCGGGGCTGCACATCACCCTGCACACGGACAGTCAATACCTCGTCAAATCGATGACCGAATGGATTCCCGGCTGGAAGGCCCGAGGGTGGAAGAAAAAAGAAGGCGAACTCAAGAATGTCGACCTGCTCAAGGAACTCGATCGCCTGAACCTTGCCCATCGCGTGACCTGGAAATGGGTCAAGGGTCACGCCGGCAATCCGGGCAATGAACGCGCTGACGAGCTGACCAATCAAGCCATGGACGCCGTCCAGGCCGGTCGGGATGCGACCTGGGAACGCCGCCGGACGTGGCCCTCATAAAAAGTCTGTCGGGTTGTCCGCGTTCGCGAAAGGCCGACAATTCGAAATCTATGGATCAGATGACCAATCCTTGGACCCCCGGCAAGGGTCTGCACTACCAATTGCTGGCGATCAGTGGCAAAGCTCGACGTGGGCGATTTTGGACCAAGCATGGAGTGGTTGAAACTCCGGCGTTCATGCCGGTCGGGACGCAGGGCGCAGTCAAATGCGTGACGCCGGACCAGGTTGCTGCGACCGGAGCCAACGTCGTCCTCGCGAATACCTACCACTTGTCATTGCATGACCGGACGCAACTGGTCGAGCGTCTTGGCGGACTCCATGCGATGATGCGGTGGAAGGGTGCGATCCTGACGGATTCTGGGGGATTTCAGGTATTTTCGCTGCCTGATCGCCAGATCACCGAAGAAGGCGTCCGCTTCACGTTCACCCAAGGTGGCGAGCCGACGATGCTCAGTCCCGAGTCGTCGATGGACATCCAAAAGCGCCTCGGCGCCGACATCGTAATGGCCTTTGATGAATGCATCGATCACAAGGCCGACGCCCAGTATGTTGCGCAAAGTGTTGAGCGTACCGAACGCTGGTTGAAACGGTGTTGTGCGGTTGCGCTGCAAGACCATCAACATCTGTTTCCGATCATTCAGGGTGGCATGGATCTGACGTTGCGTGCCCATGCGGCAAAGCGTCTGGCGACGTTCGATGCTCCGGGGTATGCGATCGGCGGAGTCAGCGTCGGCGAGGGTTATCAGTCGATGGTCCGGGTGGTCACGCATACCGCCCCATTGCTGCCGGCTGATCGACCTCGCTATCTCATGGGAGTAGGTCTGCCCGAGGATCTGGTCGCCAGTGTCGAGGCGGGCATGGACATCCACGATTGCGTGATTCCGACCCGCTATGCCCGCGAAGGCACGGTGTTCACCTGGGACGGAAAAATGCGCCTCGGCGACAAGAGTTTCCGCAAGGATCGCTACGTCATCGATACCACCTGCGCCTGCTACTCCTGCGCCGGGGGCTTTTCGCGAGCCTATTTGCGGCACCTCCATTTTTCGCAAGAGCCATTGTACGAAACCCTGGCGACCATTCACAATCTGCATTTCTATCAGGATCTCATGCGGGCGATGCGCGCAGCGATCGAGCAGGATCGCTTCGCCACGTGGGCCGAAGACTTCCGCCGGAAATATTTCGGAAAAGGGTGAGGTATAGCTGCGATTTATTTCTGTAACGCAGACCGAGGTGAGCGTCATTGCTCAGTGCAGTACCTGTTGGAGAGACTGTTTATGCGCCGAAAAATTCTGGTGGCGATCATCGCCGTCGTGGTCTTGAGTGGTTGGCTCATAGCCAGTCGGCCTGACACGTTTGTGGTGAAGCGGACCCAGATCATGGCGGCGCCGCCGGCAGTCGTGTTTGCCCAGATCAACGATCTGCGGGCGTGGCCGAATTGGAGTTGTTGGGATAGAAATGACCTCGACATGCAGCGCACCTATGGCGATAAGTCTGCTGGTATCGGCGCCACGTACGCGTGGTCTGGCAACAGTCGGGTTGGCCATGGCACCATGACGATCACCGATGTGC
>JANYGY010000085.1 GCA_025362255.1 Planctomycetales bacterium | reverse complement strand
ATCACCGGCTGGGCGCGGCCGGTGGCTCTGCTGGGCCCAGTGAAGCCGCAATCAGCGGATCAGCGAGACCGGCCTCGGCAAAGCCTTTGGCGCGCAGCAGGCAGGCCGGGCAAATGCCGCAGGGGGGGATTTTTCCGTTGTAGCAGGTGTGGGTCAGGGCCAGCAGGTCGAGCCGGCCGAGCTCACGCATCAGCAGCACCGATTGCGCCTTGGTCAAGAACATCAGCGGCGTGTGGATCGTGAAGGGTGAGTCCATGCCGGCGCGCAGGGCAGCCTGCAAGGCGGTCATGGTGTCAGCTCGGCAATCGGGATAGCCGCTGAAATCCGTCTGGCAGACGCCGGTGACCAGTTCGGTGATGCCGCGCTGAAAGGCGAACGCCGCGGCAATGGTCAGGAACATCAGATTGCGGCCAGGGACGAACGTATTCGGAATGATGCCCGCTGCGGGTACGCCGCTGGGCACGGTCAAGGTCCCGGTCAACGAACTGCCGCCGAGGGCACGCAAGCTGTCGCACGGGACGATCGCGAGGTTGACCCCGGCGGCCGTGGCGACCTTCCGCGCGCAATCCAATTCGATGATGTGGCGTTGGCCGTAATCGATCGCCACGCACTGCACATTCGACCAGCGTGCCTGGGCCCAGGCGAGGCAAGTCGTCGAGTCTTGGCCACCAGAAAATAGGACGACTGCGCTCATTGCGGCACCGTATTCGGAGTCAGCAATCGATGAACGGGCAAATCGTCACGACTCTCTCACGGCTCTTTCACCGCTCAAGAGTTCGGCACTTCGCCTTCGCGGCGCAGCGCCCAGCTCAAGGCGACCGGGACCCACAGTTCATGGAGCGTGACCATCGCGACGATGAACGTCGCGAGGATGTCGCCCCACCCGGGATAGCGCACGCGCACGATCTGGGCGAGCGCGAGAGTGACGCCGGCTTGCGACACCATGCCCAGCCACAGCGATCGACGCACCGCGGGTTCGACCTCGGGACCCCGCGTAGCCACGCGAACCGCGGCGATGATCGCGCCGTCGCGCACCACCAGCAGCACCAGCACCAGCACCCAGCCGCTGGCCAGCGCAGTCAAATCGATGTGCAAACCTGCGGCGGTGAAGAAGACCACGAAAACCGGCATGCCGACCTGGGCCAGGGTGGCGCGCAGACGCTGACGGGCGGCTTCGACGCGCCCCGGATCAGCAGACGGCAAATTGCCGAACGCGAACCCCGCAGTGAGCAGGCAGAACAGCGGCTTGACCCCGGCGTGGACTCCCAGTGCGGCGACCGCCAAGGCCAGCCCGAGCACCAACCAGCCGAGACGGTGCTCGGTGTGCTCAGCGTAGCGGCGCAGTCCCCAGCCGATCGCCAGGCCCAGGACCACCGACGAACCGAGGCCGGCAAGCACCGCGCCCACCGCGCCGAAGAGCGCTCCGGTATCGAGCAAGGCGCCCGCGAGATGGCCGCCAGCCGCCAGATCGAGCAAGGTCGTCACTACCGAAAAAAGCAGGATGACCCCCGCATCGAGGACCACCGAAGCCCCCATCAGCATGCGCGTCAGCGGCCCACTGGCGCCCGTTTCCTTGATCACGGTGATGACCACGGTCGGCCCGTTGGGCAGTAGCATGATCGCGGCCAAGGCCGCGATCAGCACGCCGGTCACGGTCAACCCGGACGTGCCCGGTGGCATGAACGGGATCCCCGGCAGCAGCAAGAGGCACCCCAAGAGCAAACTCGGGACGAGCAGAGTTTCCGCGCCGGCGATCTTGAGCAGCGTGCGCAGGCGTTGGCGCAACCAGCGCGCTTCGATTTCGGCGCCGGCCATCAAAGCAATGACGCCGACGGCCAGATCGTTGGCCGGATCCAAGGTCGCCAGACTGCTGCGGGGAATGAGCAGATCCGGCGCGCCGAGCAGTTCCCACACGCTTGGGCTCAAAGCGACCCCAGCCAGCAGATAGCCGGTCAATCGCGGCAGTTTGAGCGCTTCGGCACAGCGCCCGGCAAAAGCCCCGCTGACCAGCACCATGCCGACCAGGATGAGCTGTACCGCGGCTGGACTGCCAGGGCTGGCGGTGATGCCATTGCTGCCAGTGAGGCCATTGCTGCGGGCCACCTGCATCAGCAGCGCGAGGCTTGCACCAGCCATCACCAAGGCGATCAACGGTGGCGTCAGCCGACGCCACCACGGCGGAGTGGCTGCGGTCTGCGCGGCAATCGTCCGCCGGTAGATCTGCGAATGGGTGATCATGCGCGCTGAGGTGTCGTGACCTGGGCGGCCCGCCCAGGTTCGGGTGCCCGCTCGCCCTGGCCGACACCTCTGCTCGCGGGTTCATTTTTTTCCAGGCGACCCACCTCTGCCCGCATTTCTGAAAGTAGGGTGCCAAGGGCAAAAGCGACCGTCAGCGGAATCACCAGGGCCGGCAACGGGGCCGGTGCGATCGAGGCTCCGGCGATCAGCAGCACCCCGCTCGCCCCCGCGGGCGCGAGGAGGCGCGCGCGCCAGGATGCAACGTCAGGGCGGGTGGGACTGCCGGCAATGCGCCCGCCCCAGCGCGAGCCGCGCAGCAGCCAGCGCAGCGGGATCACCAGCACCATGAGCCAAGCGACCATCGGGATCGCGGTGGATTCCAAGCACAGCCCGGCAAGCAGGCCGGCGGCCATCGCGATCGGTTGTTCCAGTTCATCCATCGCCCGTTCGACCAGCACCACCCGACCGCCGCCGGCGTTGACCAGCATCGCGCCCACGACCATGCCGGTCAGCAACGGCGCACCGCCCAGGGCCAGGGCCAAGCCGCCGGCCAAGGCGACCACCGCGGGCAGCAGCACTAACGCTTCGGTCGACGAGGGCGCGGTGGTCGCCGTGCGGCCCAGCAGCAGCCCGAGGATCGCCGGCAGAACCAGCGCCAGCAGCAGGCCGTTCAAGCCTTGTCCAGGATGATCACCGATGCCCAGGGCAAACGCACTCAAGAGGCAGGCGAGCAGATTCCACCAGCCGGCGGGCACCACGTGCCCAATGATCAGTCGCTGGGCGGGATGATGGGTGGCCGCTGACGGCAGACGTTGACTGGTGACGACTGCCGCCGCCCCGGCGACGCCCCCGATCGCGACTGCCGCCCAGGTCCCGGCCAAGGGCCCATCGCGGGGAAGCAACCACCACGCCACCGCCGCCGCCGGCATGGCCACGACGACGAAGGTGGTCAACGCTCGACGGCTTTCGCGCCACAGGAATTCGCGTCCCGCTGCCGCTAGATACGCAGGTCGCAATTGCGTCCCGAGCACCACTCCTGCCGCCGCCAGGGCGACCGCGAGAAACGGTTTCAACGCGTCGGCGGTCGCGCGCGACAACCAGCCGCCATCACCATGAACGCCCAAAGGACCGGCGGGTCCGATCATGATCCCGAGCAGCAAGGGGAGCAGTCCGGTGTTGATCCACGGATGCCAGAAGCGCCGTCGGCTGCGCGCCGTGACATGGGGCAGGCCGAGGGCCAATCCGCCGCCGACCAAGAGCAGCACCAAGGTATCGAGCGAGGAGCCCGGCGCGGTCATGTTACGGGCTTTGATCTGCAATGAGCGGGGTGAGCGCCGGCGCCAGGCCGACGACTCCGGCGAGTTCGATGGCGAACGCGATGCCGGTGCCTGGCTGTGCCAAGCCGCCGACGTCAGCGATCAGCGCCAAGACGTCAGCGCGCCTCGTCGCTGCGATCACGGTCAACACCACTTGGCTGTGACCCACCGCGGTGAACGCCGATTTGAATCCGGCAAACAGGCTGAGATGCGCCGAGAGGTGCTCAGCCATGCCGCGTCCATCGAGTACCGTCGCGCCACGCACGCCATTGGTCGCGAAATGGCCAAGCAGCTGATCGACCGCGCCGGTGTCCTTGAGGATCGCCACCACTAGGCAATGAGCCTCATTCGGCGAGGCAGCAGCGGCGGCGGAATCAGTGTTCATGAGCGCGCGCAGGTTGCCCACGGTGGCGCGCGGGGCAACGTCAGCGCGTGCAACGTGCGGACCTTCTGGGCCTCGATCTGGCAGCGTTCACGGCGTGGAGTCGGGCGCTGGTCGGTCACGCCGAGCGGTTTCATTTCGAGTTGTACCGCCGGATGATGGCCAGCGGCACGTTCGTCCCCGCAGACGCCCCGCTGTGGCGCGAGGCCGAACGCGCGCGCCCGGGCATCTGCGCCACCCTTCAAGCCCAGGGCCTGGCCGAACAACTGCCGCCGATTTCCGGCATGATGCAGGCCGTCGATCGCGAACACGGCACGACCACCAAAGTGCTCTGTCGCCTGGCTGACGGCAGCGAGGTCGAAGCTGTGCTCATTCCGATGCATGCCGGCGGCCACCACACGGTGTGCGTCAGCAGTCAGGTCGGCTGCAAGATGGGCTGCTCATTCTGCCACACTGCCAAGATGGGCCTGATCCGCAGCCTGAGCGCGCATGAGATCGTCGCTCAGGTCTTGGCGGTGCAGCGCGCCACCGGCTGCCGACCGCGCAACGTGGTGTTTATGGGCATGGGCGAGCCGCTCGACAACGTCGACGCGGTGGCCCAGGCGGTGCGCGTGCTGACCGGCCCCGGTGGTCTGGCATTGCGCCATCGGCATCTCACCATTTCCACCGTCGGCCGGGTCGACGGCCTCGCCCGCTGGCGCGAGCTGAGCCTCGATCGGATCAACCTCGCGGTCAGCCTGACCGCCGCCGATGACGACCTGCGCTCCGAGTTGATGCCGGTGAACCGGCTGCATCCGCTGGCCCTGCTCAAGCAAGCCCTGCAGGCGATCCCGCTGGCCAGTGGCCGGCGGATCCTGGTCAGTTGCGTGGTGATTCCGGGAGTGACCGACAGCGTCGCGCAGACCCAGGATCTGATCGCCTGGCTCGCCGGCCTGCCGGTGCTGGTCAACCTGATCCCGTACAATCCGATCCCCAGCCGAACCTGGCTGGCGCCAACCCCCGACGACATCGAAGCCGTACGCGCCCGCCTCGATCGCGCCGGCGTCGCGGTGCGCCTGCGCACGACCAAAGGCGATGCGGTCATGGCCGCCTGCGGGCAACTCGGCGACCCGACCAAACGGGGGGCGAGAACTGCTTTGAAAACAGGAGAAAGACAGGAGGGAGCACCTGCTTTGAAAACAGGAGAGAGACAGGAGTAAGACAGGAGAAAGGCAGGAGGGAGCAGCGGTTTCATTCGAATCAATTGGGCAATAAGCAGATATTGGGCATTGGTTGCCGTGGGATCCGCCACATTTCCAAATACGCGCATCAGGAATGGTGCGGGTATTCAAGCTCCTGCCTTTCTCTGCGTCTCTGCGCCCTTCTGTTCTGCATTCCTGCATTCATCTGTTCTGCATTCATCCGTTCTGGCCACCTGAACTTGCCGTGGCGAGGGTCTGGATCGTGAGGTAGACTGCCGGTGAACGATCATGACTGACGACCTTTTCAGCAGATTCAGAGGGGTGCCCGCGGGCACTGAGCCGGTGGTCGCGCCGCCGACTTCAGTCAAGCCGGTCAATCCGGTCGAGGACGATTCTGGTTTGGCGTATCGTCAGTCGGCGGGCATCGCCCGGGTCAGTGAAATCGAAGTGTTGAGCGCCATCGAGCGCATCCCGTCGATGCCGCTGGTGGTCCAGAAGCTCCTCGCGCGCAGCGGCAATCTGGCATCGAGCACCGCTGATCTCGAAGACCTCATCAAGCAGGACATCGGCTTGGCCGGGCGCTTGCTCAAACTGGTCAACAGTCCGTTCTATGGCCTCGGGAAACAGGTCTCGTCGATTACCCAGGCGGTGACGATCATCGGTCTGGCCAGTCTGAAAAGTCTCGCGGTCGCGGCCTCGACCAGCAGCATTCTGGCCATCGACCTCGCCGGTTACGGCTATGCCGACAAAGGCCTGTGGCTGAATTCGTGCGCCACCGCGGCGTTGGCCAAGGCGGTCGCCCAACGCAATGGCGCCAGCCGCGACGACGCCGAGGAATATTTTGTCGCCGGATTGCTGCGCGATATCGGCATGCTGGTGCTCGGGCCTTTTCTGGCCCAGCAGAAGATCTCGCTCCGGCGGTTGCCCGAAGCCAAGGCCGAAACCGACATCCTACGCCGCGAACGCGAAGCCCTCGGTTTCGACCACTGCTGGGCCGGTGAAAAAGTCGCCGAAAAATGGACCTTGCCCGAAGGCCTTCGCCTCGTCATCGGTCACCATCACCGCATTCCGCCGGACGCGTCCGTGCAGGTGCTGCGCCAACTTGCGGGCGTCCGCTTGGCCGAGCGGCTGACCTATGCCGCCGGCGTCGGCTTGGTGAAGGATCATCCTTTCGACCATCAGATCGACGCGCTGCTGATCCAGGCCGCAGGCCTCAACTCGGTCAAATTCCAAGATCTAGTCAAAGCGATGCCCGAGATCGTCGCGCAATCGGATCTCTCGAACGTCTGACGAGGATTGATTGGTCGAGCTGGCACCATCCGGTTTCAGGATGGCACCCGGACAGGTGCGGGTTAGCACGATCATCTCAGATGTTTCGCATCGCACCGTTGGTTGCCATTTTTGCCGGATTCAGCCTTCTCAGCCTTCTCAGCGTGAGCGGCTGCGCCAACGCCATCGCACGGCACGTGGTCCGGGCGCCGAATCACGCCTGGGCAGATCGACTACCCTTACAAACGTCGGTGCCTGCGACCCTTGGCATGAGCCTCGCCGAGGCGGTATCGGTGCGCCGCATCACCGTGGCCAGCGGGGCGATCAGCCTGCGCGCGGTGGTGGTTGAGCCGACCGATGCGCCGTGGATGCCGTGGACATTGCGCGATGAAGAGGTCTGGTGCCACGCGTGGCCGATGACTCGGGTGCTACCGCCGATCGGCACCATCGTCCTGCTGCATGGTCTTGGTGGCAGCAGCGAGCTGACCTCGCCACATGCTGCCTGCTTCGCCAATGCTGGGTTCCGTTGCATCCTGCTCGATCTGCGTGGTCATGGCGAGAGCACCGGCGAGGTGGTTTCATTCGGTCGCCACGAAGCGGCCGACGTTCGCGAGGCGCTGCAGCGCTTGGCGGCCACGGGGGCCCTCAAACCGCCCGTGGCGGTGGTCGGGTACAGCCTCGGTGGCTCGGTCGCCTTGATGACGGCGGCGGCGATGAGCGGCGCAAACCAGGGGGTTGGCCACGCTGAAGATCCAGTATTGGCCGGCATCGTCGCGATTGCGCCGTTCGCCCGCTTGCGCGATGTCGCTCCGTTTTTCGCCAAGCGATTCGTCGGCTGGTTGAATTGGCTGACCACCGATGCGCTGGTCGACCGGGTTGTCGCAGCGATGGGCCGCGCGGCGGATTTCTCCCCCGAGGCCGACAGCCCGTTGGCCTGGGCGGCCCAGGTGCGGCAACCGGTGCTGCTGATCCATGGCGTGGATGACGATCTGGTGCCCGCCACGCAAAGTGCGCTGCTCGCGCCGGCGTTGGCGGGTCCGGTGCAGCGGGTTCTGATTCCCGGCCAAGAGCACATCCGCACCGTCCTCGACCCGGGGCTGACGATGCCGGCGATGCTGGCGTGGCTGGAGCGGCTGATGACCCCGGATGCGTATCGCGCTCTCGACGGCCCGCTGCTCGGCTGGGTCGGCGATGCCCAGGCGCCGATGTGTGCCACCTGGGCGTGGCGTGCCGCGCCGGCGGATCGCACCGCCATGTGGCCGCGTCCCGCCGGCACGCGCAATGTCCGGACCTGGGTGCGAATCCCGCCCGCCTGGCTGGGACGCGATCTGGTGTTCGATCTGGGAACCATCGAGGGCGATGACCAGACGTGGTGTGCCGGGCAGCGCCTGGGCGGTGGTCAGCAGACGGTCGGAATGCCGCTGTTTCGGCGCTATATCGTGCCTGGTTGGCTGACCACGCCGACCTTGGAATTCACTATCCAGATTACCGCCAGCCGTCCCGATGCCGGCATCCGCTGGGCCGCCGGCGGGACGGCGCTGCTCAAACCACGCAACTGACGTTTCTCAACTGACGTTTCTCAAATGACGTTTCTCAACTGACGTTTCTCAGCTGAAGCCGCTCAATTGATGCCGAAAGCGAGCACGAAGGTCAGCCACAGAATCGCCTCGAACACCAGCAGCCGATTGCGCCAGCGCCAACCCGAATCGGTCCCCGCGCAGCACACCACCGAACCCCACGCGGCGGCGACCCACCACGCGGTCGGCGGCTGGCCGAACATGGCGAGTCCGAGCGCGGGCAGCTGCATCAGATGGACCAAGGCGAAACGCAGTCGCCACGGCGGCCCGGGTGCTTTGGCTCCTGCTGAAAGCGGCTCAACCGAATTCATCAGGTACCATAATCGCCAGCAATTCTGCCGCAGCGCGTTCAGGATCGGCGGCCCGGCACAAGGCGCCGGCGACCGCCGCGCCGTGGGGCAATCGCGGTCCGATTTCGCGCAGGCGCGCCGCGTCAATTCCGCCGATCGCGAAACTCGGACGATCAAGGAATCCGCGCACCGCATCCAGCAATTCCGGACCGCGACACGGCTCGTGCGGCTTGGTGGTGGTCGCAAACATCGGCCCCAATCCGAGGTAATCGACGCCCAGCTCAAGTGCCTTGCGCGCCTGCTCGGACGTGTGGCAGCTCAGGCCGATCGCGCACTGCGGACCGACCACCGCCCGCACGTCGGCGACCAGCAGATCATCCTGGCCGACATGCACCCCATCAGCGCCAAGCGCACGGGCCACCGCCACCTGATCGTTGACGATGAACAGGGCGTGATGGTTTCGGCAGGCTTCCTGCACCCGCGCCGCCAGCTCGCGATAGGCCCGACCGGAAAGATTTTTCGCGCGCAACTGCACCGCCCCCGCACCCCCGCGGGCAACCGCCGCAGCAACGCCCACGGGATCTGCGGTCAGGCTGGTGTCGACCAGGGCGTAAAGCCGAACCCGCAACAATTGCCACGCCGGAAATCTGGCGAGCAGTCCGCTTTCGAGCTGGTAGAGGCGATAGCGAAGCTGTTCAAGCAACCCGGCGAGGCTGGCATTGCCCAGTAATTTCGCTGCTTCCTCGGCCGCGCGGACGGCCTCGGCGACGCGCGCCGCATTGGCCCGGATCAGGTCGAGTGGGCGGTCGCGCTCCATCTCGCCCGCCGCCTTCACGCTGGTGCCGACATCGCCGCCGGTGTCGCGCGCCTGCACCGCGGCGGCTGGGATCGCCTGGCGCAGCTCGTGACGCATGGCTTTGGCCAGCCCGGCGAGCCGTGCATCGTCGAGGATGAAGCGCGCCACATCCTCAAGCACGCGCAGTCCTTCGGCGGCACGATTGCCGTTGGCATCAAGCAGCCGCCAGACCGCGGTGCTCACGATTGCTGCTCTGGCGTTTGCTGCGCTGAAAATGGCTGCACTGCCACGGGGGTCAGCGGCGAAGTGATCTGCCAATGCCCGGTATCCGCCCACGATTTCAGCCGGGGCCAGAAATATTCGCGCAGCAAGATGCGGAAGCTCGCAGCGATCGGTACGGCCAGAATAAGTCCCAATAGGCCAAGAAGCTTACCGCACAGCAGCAAGGCGACGATCAGGGTCACCGGATGCAGCTCGACCTCACGGCCCATGATGATCGGGATCAGACAGGCTTCGAGACCCTGGACGATGCCATAGACCACCATAACGGCGATCAGATCCGTCATGCCCGCCCCCGGCGACATCATCGTCAGGGCCACTGCCGGAATCACGAACAGCAAGCCGGCCAGGGGAATGGCGGTGGCTAGGCCGATGCCGATGCCCCACAGCATCCCGTAGGGCACGTAGACTCCGAACAGCCCGATGGTCAAGAAGCCGAGGCAGCCGACGACCGAGCAGATTACGCAGATCAGCAGCCGACCGCGGAAAAATGCCGACACCACCTTCTCGATTTCACGGGTGATGCGGACGATTTGGGGCTTGTGGACTCCGGGCAGATAATCCTTGATAAACGTGCGGATTTTCGGCATCCCCAGCAGCAGAAAAAAACTGTAG
>JANYGY010000069.1 GCA_025362255.1 Planctomycetales bacterium | reverse complement strand
CGGGTTCTTTGGTCAAGGCCACCGCCTTGGCATGGAAATCGGCTGCTTCGGCGTATTGCCCGGTGAATCCATAGAGGCCGGACAGCTCACGGTAATTCGCGGCATCAAGACGATGCAGGATCTGCTGGCGCGGGGCGACACCGATACCGCGAATTACCGTGAGCTGTCCGGCCTCTATGGATTCACCGGGCAATACGCCGAAGCAGCCGATTTCCATGCCAAGGCGGTGGCCTTGACCAAAGAACCCGAGAGCCGGTTCTTCATGCAGATCGAGCTGTTGGGCCATCTGTTCGACGCCGGGCGCACGGATCCGGCGCGGATCGAGCAGGCCAAGGCGTTGGCCAAGGATCTGCTCGAAGTGCAATTTCCGCAGGTGAAGGCCAAACTCGGCCCCGCGGCGTGGAGCGCGGGCATGGAACTGGTGACCATGCTCAATCGCCACGAATCCGGAGCCCTCGCGGTCCAGGCGCTTGAACTCATGCTCTTGGAATCCGCCGGCGATCAGCTCGGTTCGCTGGATGACAAGGTCAGCCAGGTGGCGGCCTATGTGCAAAGCCCGAAATATAATCAGCAGGTGTGGGAGGGCAGCGGCCAGATGCTCGAGCTGCGGCATCTGACCGCGTCGTACGCCGGGACCTGCATTGGCGTGCTGGCCGAGGCCGGACCGACGCGGCTGACCCAGGACCCGCCCTTGAAATCAGCGGCGAAATCAGCGGAACTGTGGCTGACCCATCTGGCTTTCCACGATATCGATGAGCCCGGTGAAGCCCCGATGCGCTATGCCAGCGCGGCGCGTTATTACGCAGCGATCCTTGGCCAGGAGAAATTTGATCAGCTGCTTGCGGCCGCGCCGCTGCCGACCGCGAACGATGTCGATCACGCTCAGCGCATTGGTGGCTTGGCCCAGCTGCCGCTCGATCTGCCGTGGATCCGCATCTCAGTGCCGTATTGGCTGAGCCGGATGCAGGAGCTGTTCGCCCAGGACAAGACCACCCTCGATAAGGTCGAAGTTGCGCGTTTGGCGAAGAACCTCGAAGAAGCCTACACCGTCGGCACCAAACTCGGACTCGAGCATCCGCAGATCGAATTCGCCCACCACATCGGCCAACTGATCGCCGCCCTGATCGCGCAGGACAAAGAGGCCCTCAAGGCCCGCTTGGTCTTCGTGAAGGAAAAAGACGACAAGCGCCTGCGCGATGACACCGCGCAATGGCTCGGCGATGCCGCCCGCTTCATGTCGATCGAATGGTTCGGGACGGTCATGCAGACGTGGAAGAACGAGCTCGACTACAAGCCGAAATATTTCTGGATCGCGTGGCGCGCCGGATTGTCAGGCGCCAAACAGCAGGCCTTGCTCGCCGCCAAGCTGGCTGCCGACCGCTTTAAGGACGACCCGGCGTTCAAAGAGGAATACGACTTCATGAGCCGCCTGTACGAACCGCCGAAAAAGGCGAAGTGACGTAAATGGCCACTCCCTGGGATCGTGCTGAGAAACGATCCCGGGGGCGTGAGCGTTGCCGCTCGGCCAGCCTTGTATCGGTTAGATTCGTGGCGTCTTATTGCCAAGGCTCGCGATCGCCCCAACCATAAGTGGGGACGAAACCCCAGCCGATATTGCGGGTTCCTAGAGCATAAAGATCGACTGCCCAGGTCACCACGCACCACGGTTCATTGGCCAAGGTCGGCGCAAAGTTCAGGTACGCACAATGCCCATCGCCAAAGACCATGTTGACACCCTGCTTGTGCAGGTTCAGCCCGGGACCGGCTCCATCGGATGACAGTTTGTAGGAGTCCCAGAACATTCCCAAGTTGGCCCGGGCATGGACCTGCTGGCCGTTGAGGGCATTCGAATTGGCGCAATAGGATGACCAGACCCGGGTGAATCCGGTGATGTTCATGCCACTCGAATTCCCCCATCCACATTGCATGTAGCCGGCTCCTTCCCAGGCCCCCGAAGCTGGTCCCGGCGAGCCCAGCGGTCTTTTGTCTGCCCGACATTTCAACACGTCATAAGGCAGATTTCCATCACTGTTGCCCTTAGCGGAGTCGAGGTATTCGGCAGCCAAAACCTGCACATTATAATCAGCTGTCGAAGGCAGTACTCCCCAATCGAGGGCATAGCCAGATACGCCGACATGGAGTTGCTTGAGGTTATGCTGGCAGGTCGAGGCATAGGCCGATTGGCGAACCATCTGAATGACGGGAACGAGCATCGCGACCAGCAAGGCGATGATGGTGATCACCACCAACAGCTCCATCAGAGAGAAGGCGGCCAGATTGATTTTTCGCCGTGAAATGGGCTGGGCGGCTAAGTCCTTGGGAATCGAAAGACTCATGAAAGTGTCTCCGTCAGGTTTCGCGGGTGCCACGTCATGGATTCGTGTGGCATCATCGATTCATCATCTCAATCATACCTCGAAATCAGCACGCCCGCAATGCTGGCCGGCTTCGGTAATGGCTCGTGTAAGACGTCGCCTCAACCGCCGAGATACGCTTTTTTCACCCGCTCGTCGGTCGCCAGATGGGCCGCCAAACCTTTGACGGTGACCCTCCCGGTTTCGAGGACATATCCCCGGTTGGCCATGCTCAGCGCCATGCGGGCGTTCTGTTCAACCAGCAGGATCGAGAGGCCCTGGCGATTGAGGGCGCAGATCGCTTCGAAGATCCGCGCGGTGATCAGGGGTGCGACGCCCATCGAGGGCTCGTCCATCAGCAGCAGGCGTGGGCGGCTCATCAGGGCGCGCGCGATCGCCAACATCTGCTGTTCACCTCCGGACAGAGTGCCGCCGCTTTGATGTCGGCGTTCGGCCAGAATGGGGAACAGGCTGAACGACAAATCCGTGTCCTGCGCAATGCCGGCAGAGTCGGTGCGCAGGAAGGCTCCGAGGCGCAGATTTTCCAGGACCGACAGCCGGGGAAATATCCGCCGGCCCTCGGGAACATGGGCGAGACCAAGTTCGACGATGCGATGAGCGGGAGTGCGCGTGATATCCTGGCCGGCGAACACGATGCTGCCGCGACGGGGCGCGAGCAGGCCGCTGATGCATTTCAGCGCGGTGCTTTTGCCGGCGCCGTTGGCTCCGATCAAACACACGATTTCGCCGGCGCCGACCGATAGTGCGAATTGATCCAGCACGCCGACGGCACCATACCCCGCGTCGAGATCGCGGACATCCAGGAGCACGTCGGTCATGCTTTCGGCTCCTGCTTGCTGGCGTCCTTTTGGATCCGGTCGGTGCGCGGGACGATCGGAAACCGGCCGCTGTCTTCGCGTCCGAGATAGGCTTCGATCACTTCCGGATCGGCGCGGATTTCCGCCGGCGTGCCCTCGGCGATCTTGGTGCCGTAATGCAGCACGACGATGCGGTCGCTGACCCCCATCACCACCGACATGTCATGCTCGATCAGCAGGCAGGTGACGCCGCGCTCGCGGATGCGCCGGATCAGCGCCATCAGCTCTTGGCTTTCGGTGGGGTTCATCCCTGCAGCTGGTTCATCGAGCAGCAGCAGACCCGGAGCCAACGCCAGCGCGCGGGCGATTTCCAGACGTCGCTGATCGCCATACGCCAGGGTTCCGGCGGCGCGTTCAGCGTGGTGGGCGAGACCAACGAAATCGAGCAGCGCGCGGGCAGTGGCGGTGCCTTGCCGTTGATCACGCCGATGGCGCGGCAGGCGCAACGCGGCATCGAACCAGCGACTGGTCAGGTGCGCATGCCGGCCGACCAAAACGTTGTCGATGCACGACAGCTCGCGGAACAGGCGGATGTTCTGAAAGGTGCGGCCGACTCCAGCGCGGGCGACGCGTTCGGGGCTGCGACGGTTGGTGGTCCACAAGCGCCATGCTGCCAGGGTGCCGAGGGCACCTCCGGCGAGGAAAGGCAGGACTGTCCACGCTTGAGGCTGGAGCACCGTCCACGCGCTGGAGAACGCGGCGGCCAGCGGAAACGGCTTTGGCGGGATGAAGTGCTCAGTGATCGCGGTGCTCCACAACGTTTGCAGATTCACCGCCAGCGTGGCCCCCAGTCCGGTGGCCACGCCGACCGCGAGCCAGCGCGCGAACAACCTGGGCTGAAATGCTTCGACGACTTCACGCCCACCGATGAGGACCCGGCCCTCGGTGGGCGGATAGATTCCGGTGATGGCATTGAAAAGGCTGGTCTTGCCCGCGCCATTTGGCCCGATCACCGCCAGGATCTCACCTTCGGTGACGCGGAATGAGACGCGATTGACCGCCGTCAGGCCACCAAAGCGGAGGGTCACGCCGTCGACGGTCAGGGTCGTGCCGATCATCGTGCCTCACGCGCTGGCAGCAGGCCCTGCGGACGGAAACGGATCATCAGCACCAGCACCAAGCCGAAGATCAGGCATTTCCAATTTTTCGGATCAGCCATCACGTTGGCCCCGGCGTGATGGCCCAAGGCTTCGGCGACTTTTCCGAGCACGATGAGATTGAAGCCGAAGATCAGCAGCGCCCCGAGCAGCGCGCCCGACAGCGAGCCGAGCCCGCCAATGATCACGCTGGCGACGACCATCACTGAACTCTGGAAATTATAATAGCCCGGTTCGATTGAAGTCCCGCGCAACGCCGCGAACAAGGCGCCGGCGAACGCGCACAATGCCGCCGCGCAGGCAAACGCCGCGAGCTTCTGCTTGGCCACGCCGATGCCCATCGCCCGGGCCGCCAGTTCATCCTCGCGAATCGCCAGCCATGCCCGGCCGGTGCGTGAGCGCTTGAGATTGCGCACCAGCGCGACCGCCAGCACGAGCAGCGCGAGGTACAGATAATAGGTCGGGCGGTAGCCGTGCCCGCTGCCGACGAGATCGCCGATACCCGGCAGATACGGCGGTGGCAGGGGGTTGATCCCGGTGGTGCCTTTGGTCACGACTTCGAGATTTTTCAGGCAGTCCTGGACAATCTCACCAAAGCCCAAGGTCACGATCGCGAGGTAATCGCCGCGCAGGCGCATGGTCGGCAGGCCGAGCACCACCCCGGCACCGGCACCGCCGACGGTGGCGAGCACGACACCCGGCCAGAAGCCGATCTGGAAAGGATAGACCGCACAGGTGGCGATGGCGTAGATGTAGACGCCGATGGCCATGAAGGCGATGACGCCCAGATGCAGCAATCCGGTGAACCCGGTGATCACCGTCAGGCCGAGGCTGAGCAGGGCATAGACGAAGATCTGCGGCATCTGCGCCGCGAAACTCATTCGTGGCGACAGCACGTGGTCAGTGAGCGGCAGCAGCGCGACGAGCACCAGCGCGACCCCGGCGATAAGCCAGGCGTGATTGCGCGCAGGAGGTGCCAGCGGAACCGGCTTGCGGTAGGTGCCGGTCGTGGGGGTCGCTGCGGGTCTCATACTTTTTCCCGCACGCGCGCGCCGAGGATCCCATTTGGGCGGAAGACGAGCACCGCGATCAGCACCACGAACACCACCACATTGGTCCAGGCGGTGGCGATGTACTGATCGCTGCCGGCGCGGACCAGGCCGATCACCAGGCCG
>JANYGY010000017.1 GCA_025362255.1 Planctomycetales bacterium | reverse complement strand
CGGATGGCTCAAGGCCGGATTGGAACTCCAGAAGGAACCGAGTCCCAAGGCGGTCGCACCAAGCAGCAGGTTCTGCACCGCGGCACTGGCAGCGGCATGCTCTTCAAGATCGATCTGGGGATCGGCGGCACGTACCCAGGTGACCAGGATCATCGCCCCGAGAGTCGGTAATTTTTCAACCAGTTTAGCCATCTTGGCAGCGCCCTTGGCCGGATCAGGCACGGCGGAAATCTCTGCGGTCTCCTGCATATATCTGCTCAACCGTGCAATCGCCGGCTGGTCAAGCACGGCACACCGCCACGGCTGGGTCATCCGGTGGGTCGGCGCCCAACTCGCCAGCTCGCAGAGCTGATCGAGCGTTGGGCGAAGGATCGCCGTGCCGTCGAATGATTTCACGGTGCGGCGAGAGCGGATGGCGGTGAGCGTATCCATGGTCGCGGAAAGTTAGGAGCGTTGTCCTGATAGGCCAATGCGGAATCACTTTGCGCCACGCACGTCACCCATTTGATCCTGGGTGAAGGACTCCACGCTGCACGACCATTCAAGGAACGACCATGCGCGCCAGCCGGATGAACCTCGCCACCCTGCGTGAAGACCCGGCCGATGCCGAGATCGCCAGCCACCGCCTGCTGATGCGCGGCGGTTTTCTCCATAAATCTGGAGCGGGCCTGTACCTCTACGGCCCATTGCTGCAGCGGGTGATCGACAAGATCAGCCGCATCGTGGTCGATGAGATCAGCCGCGCCGGCGGTCTGCAGATCACCATGCCGATCATGCAGGAACAGGCCCTGTGGGAGAAATCCGGGCGTTGGGCGACCTATCAGGCCTCACGCACGATGCTCACGGTGCGCGATCGCGCCGGCCAGACGTTTGGCCTGGCACCCACCGCCGAGGAAGTCGTCACCGATTACGCGAGCCATGTGATCACCAGTCATAAGCAGCTCCCGGTGTGCTTCTTTCAGCAGCACACCAAGTTCCGCGACGAGATCCGGCCGCGCTTTGGCCTGATGCGGGTAAAGGAGTTCATCATGATGGACGCCTATTCGTTTCACGCGTCCAGCGAATCGCTCGATGCCACGTATGCCCAGATGCGCACTGCCTATCAGCGCACGTTCAAGCGCATGGGACTCGAAGCCTTTGCGGTCGAGGCCGATTCAGGTGCGATCGGTGGTTCGGGATCGCATGAGTTCATGGTCGCCGCGGCGGTTGGCGAGGACACCATCCTGTTCAATCCGCAGTCCGGGTACGCGGCGAATGTCGAGCGCGCGATCGGCCGAGTCGCAGCCGTTGGGAAAGTGTCGATGCCGGCGACGTGCACCGCGGTCGCTACTCCTGGGCATGGCCACATCAGCGAAGTCGTGGCCTTCTTGAACGCCAACGGCTACGTCGGCATCACCGCCGCGCATTGCCTCAAGTGCGTGTTGTTCGTCGCCAAGTCAGCGACTGCCGAAACCACCGTCGCGGCGTTTGTCCGTGGCGATCGCGAGATCAATGAAGTCAAGCTGACCAACGCCATCACCCGCCTGCTAGGTGACGCCGGACCAGTGTTGAACCTGCGCCCGATGCAGCCGGATGAGGTCCGCGCGGCGACCGGCGCCGAGCCCGGTTTCGCCGGTGCGGGCGAAGGCCTGCGCGTAAAATTCGCGATCGCTGACAAGCTCACCTTGGCCGAGGCCGGGCCCTTGGTGGGTGGCGCCAATAAGACCGATCATCACCTAGTCGGCTTTGACCTCGCGCGCGATGCGCTTCCTGGCTTGCAGTGGGACGAGCTGGTCACCATCCGCGCCGGAGACGGTGATCCGCGCAGCGAAGGCGTGCTCGAAGAAAAACGCGGCATCGAAGTCGGGCACATCTTCAAGCTCGGCACCAAATATTCGGAAGCGATGAAAGCCGAGTTCTTAGGACCGGACCAGAAGCGCCATCCGTTCGTCATGGGCTGTTACGGCATCGGCACGTCGCGCGTGGCGGCGGCTGCGGTTGAGCAGCACTTCGATGCCGATGGCATCACCTGGCCGGTGACCATCGCACCGTATGAAGTGGTGATCGTGCCGGCCGGGAAACCCGGCGACGTGGCGGTCGAAAGTGCCGCGGAGGCGCTGTATTCGGAATTGCAGCAGGCAGGTATCGACGTGGTCATCGATGATCGCGATGCCAAACCGGGAGTGAAATTCAAAGACTGGGATCTGATTGGCATTCCCTTTCGCATCGTCTGCGGGCGCGGCGTGGCCGAGGGAAAAGTCGAATGCAAGCCGCGCGGAGGCGAGAATGCCGACGTCGCGATGGCCGATGCTGGCGCAACCGCGATCGCCTGGGTCCGCGCGCAGATCGCCCAGCGCCGTGCCGCCGCGGACGCGTGTTGATTCATGAGCGCTGATCCTGTCGCACAGTCCCTGGCCATCGCCCTGCAAGAGTGGGCGGTGTGCTGTTCGGCGCTCGGTGATGGGCGGGTCATCCTGGCGGTGCGCAAAGGCGGCATCCACGAGCGTGGAGGTGGATTTTTCGTCCCCGAGCATCCGCGTTTCCTGCTGTTGCCGACGTACCTCCATCAAGAGCCGCTGCGGCTGCAGCAGGCGTTTGTCGCGGATCACGCCGCGGTCAAAACCGATCCCGCGCCCGGCAGCCATCGTCTGAGCCTGTGGGCTGAGACCGCGATGGTGTGGAAGGTCACCGATCTGACTTTGATCCAAGGCCTCGGACCCGAATTGCTGTGGTCGGCCGCTGAGGTGGCAAGCCGCTTCGCGTATCGCGATGAGCCGTGGTTGTACGTCGTCGCCCTGCGGGTCATGCGTTTGCCGCAGCCGGTGGTCATCCCCGATTCGCCGGCTTACGCCGGCTGCCGCAGTTGGATTCCCTTGGCGACCACGGTCGACCTCGCTGGTTCGACGCCGGTGATCTCAACCGGACGTTTCGAAATCCGCCTGGATCGGATCAACAGCGTCCTCAACCCCGGCCGCCCGATTTCACGCTCAATGAACAGTTTGCGTGCGAGTCGACCGACATGACCACCGCCACGCTGCTCGTCACCTGCAAGGATCGCTCCGGGCTGGTGGCGGCGCTGTCCGAATTCGTATTCCGCCACGGCGGCAACATCATCGATCTCGACCAGCATACCGCCGAAGAATCCGGTTCGTTCTTCATGCGGCTGGTATTCGACATTTCCGGGTTCCGCTTGGATCGCCCGGGAATCATCGCCGCCGTCGCCCAGCTCGGGCACAGTCAGAAGGTGACCACCTCGCTGACCTTTGCCGACAATCGGCCAAAAGTCGCGGTGCTGTGTTCGAAGGTGCCGCATTGCCTGTACGATCTGTTGCTCTGCCAGCAGCTCGGCGAGCTGGGGGGCGACATCGTCGCCGTGGTGTCGAATCACGACCACCTGCGCCCGGTCGCGCAGCACTTTTCATTGCCGTTTCATCATCTGCCTATCTCACTTGAGGGGGCCTCAGGCGGGGCATCGGCAAAGGCGCACACCGAGGCGCAACAGGATCAGCTGCTCAGCGATCTGGGGATCGAGGTCGTGATCCTGGCGCGCTACATGCAGATCCTGTCGCCCGCATTCGTTGCCCGCTGGCATGGGCGGATCATCAACATCCACCATTCATTCCTGCCTGCGTTCGTCGGCGCAAAGCCGTATCATCAAGCCAAGGAGCGCGGGGTGAAGATCATCGGCGCCACCGCGCATTATGTCACCAGCGAATTGGATCAGGGACCGATCATCGAGCAGGATGTCTGTCGCGTCACCCATCGCGATGATGTCGATTCACTGGTCCGCAAAGGCCGTGAGCTCGAACGCCAGGTCTTGACCCGAGCGGTCAAACTACACCTCGAACGCCGGGTGTTGATCCACGGCAACCGCACCGTGGTATTCAGTTGATCGCTTGGTCTCAAATTGATCGGCTGCTAACGTAATCGTCAGTTTTTTCCGTGTATTGGCAGAATCAGGTGGCCGATACGCTTTGCGCTCAATCAGGAATTCACCATGACCGTTGCTGCTCGTTGTTGGTCTGTCAGCTGCCTGGTCACCTGCCTGGTCGCCTTCCCGGCGACGGGGGCATTTGCTGAAACCGCCCCCACGACAGTGACCCTCGATGCGGGGGTCACCTCGATCTGGCCAGTGCTCAATTCGCTTGGTGCGTTGATCCTCGGGTTCATCCAACTGATCCTCGGCTTGAGCTTGGCAGCGTTCGCCATCACCCGTGGCCTGGTGGTGTTGTCGAAGCTGCTGGGCGGCATCGACATCTGGGACGAAATCAAAAAGAAGAATCCAGCAGTGGCCCTGCTCGCTGCGGGCGTGGTCATCAGCTATTGCACCGTGATCGGTGGCGGCATCGAGTCGATGACTCGCGCCCTGTTCGCCATCGGTGCCGACCCCATCGGTGGATTTGTCGGTCTTTTTTCCGGTCTGCTCAATCTGGTGATCGCGGTGATGGTCGCCAGTTTTGCGATCACGGTGGTGTTCAAGGTGATGGACAAGCTGACCACCGGAATTGATGAAAAGGCGGAATTCGCCAACGGCAACGTCGCCATCGGGATCATCTATTGCGGCACCCTGATCGGTGTTTCCGGCTTGGTCGCTAACAGCGTCAAAGGCATCGGTACGGGCGTCGGCATGCTGATTTCCAGCTTGATCCATTTGGCCTCCGGTGGTTGAAGTCGCTTAAAACCCCACGTCCATGTACTACCTGCCCGAGTCTGAACTGCTCGCGCAGTGTCGTGAAGACACGATGCGCTCAGGCGGGCCAGGTGGGCAACACGTCAACCGCACGGCCTCGGCGGTGCGGTTGACCCATTTGGCGAGCGGCATTAGCGTGCGTTGCCAAGACCATCGCGAGCGCCTGCGTAACCACGTCGCGGCGGTGCGTGCGTTGCGGTTGGCGTTAGCAGTCGCAACGCGCGGGATCAGTGACGCGCAATGGCTTGAGCCCTACCGCAGCGGGCGCCAGGTTCGCGCCGGAGCGAACGCCCAGGACTTTCACCTATTGGTCGGCTGTGCGTTGGACGCGCTCGATCGCTGCACCGGCCGGTTGGCCGAGGCCGCCGCTGACCTGCGCCTGTCGACCAGCCAATTGGTCAAGCTGCTGACTGGCGACAAATCAGTGCACGCCGCGGCGAACGCGTTGCGCGCTGCGCATGGTCATGGACCGATGCAAGCCCGTTGAGGGTTTGCCCGCGGTCGCGCCCACCATGATAGCTTCGCCATGCCCGAATCCGATCTGACCGATCCTTTTGTTCACCTCGCCAACCAGCCGGATTTCAATCCTCTGCAGCTGATGACCGAGCTGATGTCTGGCGAGACGCGGTTCCATTCGGTTTTCCTGGCGCCGTTCAGTCCCGCATTCACCTCTGCCCGAAATCAATATCTGGCCGATGGCAGCGGGCCGTTGGTGATGATCGCCGAGGAACTCGCGCGGCAGGGTGCGCCGGATCCGACCACCGCGGCGCGCACCATGCTCACCGCTGCCCAGGGCATGTGCGTGGTGCTGATCGCTCTCGATCACGGGGTGAGCAGCGTGCCGCAATTATTTTTCGGTCACCTGGATCCCGCCATGCGCGCCCAAATGGTCATGGCATGTGGTGCGGAATTTCCGGATGCGGCAGGCCTTGAAGCCGCATTGCGGGACCTGTCGACCCGCACTGTTCCACCTGCGAGCGGCTCGGCCTCACCCTCACCCATAGCGTGGCCGGCATTGGTCGCCGGTCCGGCGTTCGGCGATGACCTGTCCACGTACTGGCTCGAACTCGCCGCGGCCGTCCTCGAGGGCCTCGATGAAGGTCTCGCCGGCCTGGGCCCCATGGCAGGTGGAGGCAGTCGCGAGCGAATGGCCGACCTCGGCTGGTGGGTCAGCCAAGGAATCCTGCATACCAACAACGGCGCCACGGTTGACGCCGACGATCTTGAATTGCTGGTGCGTTGCCAATTGCTCGCCGGCGAGGCCGCGGCCGCGGGTCAGGGGATCGACGCGCTGATCCGCAGCGGCGGGGCGGATGAGGAATCCATCATCGAGCTGGTCAATGCCTTCGCTGATGGAGCCATCCGTTCGGGTCAGGTGCTGCCGGCCGGGCAGTGGCTGGCCAGTCAGCTTCCGGCGTGGAACACCGCGCTCGGTGGTCTGTACGACTTGCCGTTGGCGTTGTTGCGGATACAGGCCGCCGCCGGGGTCGCGGCAGACGTGTTGCTGCCGACCGCTCGGCTGCTGATGGCCGCCAACCGCAAGGCCGCGCGCAACGACCTGACCAAAGAGCCGCTGTGGCAGGTGGTCGTCTCCTCAAGCGAATCGATCGACCAGCACAGCGACCTGCTCGACACGGCGGCCGCCGCGCTTTTCCTCGACCGCAGCACCTCGTTCATCGTCAAGCGTCTCGAAGCCAAAACCCTGCCCTGGTGCACCCATGCCGGCCAGATCCGCATCCCGGCCCGGGCGTTGGCGGCATGGCAGGCGGTGATGCTGGAATTCAAACTGTTCGACTGATGCAGTGATGGGCATGACCGGGTGGCGAACGATGCGTTCTGGTGGTACGCTATCGGGTGACCATCGCGCCCACTGAAACTCCGGCGACCAGTCGGCTGCGCGCTTTGCCGTCGCTGCATGAGCGGATGCTGCTGTTGACCCTGATCCCGATCGGTCTGCTCGCGGTGCTGGTTGCAACGATCACCGTCAAAGTCGCCAAAGGGGTGCTCGAGGATTACGCCGATGCGCGCAATCGCATGGCCCTGGCGACGCTCGCCTTGGCGGTTGAACCGGTGCTGGCCGATCGCGCGCAAACCCAACACGTCATCAGCCAGGCCGCACAGACCGATGCCTTGACCACTATCTGGTTGATATCTCCGGCAGGTGAGGTGATCGCGAGCAGCGATCTGTCCAGCATCGGTCGGCCGTATGCCCCAGGTGGCGACCGTTCTTCTCCAGCGAAACCACTTGGCGAAGTCAGCGAAATGACGTTGGCGACCTCGGGCATGCGTTTGGCTTCGCATAGCGATGGCCGGGTCGTGCGCGAGATCGCTACCGTGATCGGCTTTGGGGCGGTGGTGGCCCTGGGCGTTGGCGCGTTGATCACCACCTGGAGCGTCAGCCGGCTGGCGCGGGGCCTGGCGACTCCGGTCGCTGAAGCGGCCACCGCCGCCTCGGCGATGGCCGACGGCAACTTCATGCCGGCGCAGCAATTGGCGCCGTCATCGGTGCGCGAAGGCGAACAACTGCGCGCCGCCCTGCGCCATACCGCGCAGCGATTGCACGAGCTGACCGCCGGTCTCGAAAATCAGGTCGTCACGCGGACCGCTCAACTTGAACTCGTGACCGGTCACGCGCGCGCCGCGCACGCCCTGGCCGAAGAAGCCAGCCGCAGCAAAAGCCTTTTTTTGGCGAACATGAGCCACGAATTGCGCACGCCGCTGAACGCCATCATCGGTTACGCCGAGATGATCGCCGAGGATGTCACCGGACCTGAAAGCGTGCCGCGCGATCTTGGGCGGATCAATCAGGCCGCACGCCATCTGCTCGCCCTGATCAATGACATCCTCGATTACACCAAGCTCGAAGCCGGACGGATGCGCGTCCATCGTGAATCCTACATCATCCGCCAGGTGGTCGATCAGGCGGTAAACGCGGTCAATCCGCTGCTCGCCGGGCAACGCAATCGGTTGTCGGTGACCGTCGCTGATCAGCCGGCCGAGGCGCATGGCGATGCGCTGAAACTCCGTCAGATCCTGATCAACCTGCTGGGCAATGCTGCCAAATTCACCTCCGATGGTGACATCAGCCTGGTCGTCAGGGTTGATGCGACCGCCGGCAATCAGCAGCTGGTGATCACCGTCGCCGACACCGGCATCGGGATTGATGACCAGCAGCGCGGCCAACTCTTCAAGCCTTTCGCCACCAGCGAAGCGCAACGTCGTCACGGTGGAACCGGTCTAGGACTGGCGATCTGTGCCCATTATTGCCAGCTCATGGGCGGCCATATTTCGTACCACAGCGTCAAGGGCCACGGTGCGACTTTCACCGTCCGGATTCCCCTGGTAGCCGGCGCCGGATCTAGCCGTCAGCCGGCGATCCAGCTTGAAACCAGGAGTGCCTGAAAGTGCCGCTCATCCTGTTGGTCGATGATAACGAGATGAACGCCGACATGCTGTCACGCCGGCTGATCCGCCGCGGTTACACGGTGGTGGTGGCGGGTGACGGAGCCGACGGAGTCGCTCACGCGCTGGTCCAAACGCCGGATCTGGTGCTGATGGATATGCAACTGCCGGTGGTCAACGGCTGGGAGGCCGTGCGCTTGATCCGACGTACGCCAAGCCTTGCCAACGTCCCGGTGATCGGTCTCAGCGCGCATTACGGCGACGACGAAAGTGATGCCATGCGCGAGGCCGGCTGTGATGAGGTCGAGGTCAAACCGGTCGAATTACCGCGTCTGCTGGCGAAAATTTCGGCACTGCTGGCTCGCGGCGGTGGGGCAATTCCCGGGGCAGGATCATGAACAACGTCGACGGCATCGCCGAGGTCACGCTGCCTACCTCAGCCGATTCGCAGCGCAGGAAAGTGGTGCGCGCGCACTTGCGATTCCTACGCCATGAGGTGCGCACGCCGATCAATGCGATCATCGGTTATGGCGAAATGCTCCAGGAGGAATGCCCTGAGGTGCTGCTGCCGACGGTGATCACAGACATCGGCGTCCTGTTGGCGACCGCTCGCCGGATGACCCACGTGGTCGCCGAAGTCCTCAATCAGATCGATGCGGATCCCGAATCGGGACAGCTGGGCAGCAGCACGACCACGGAAAAAAAAGGTGGGATGACCATCAGCGCGATCAGCCGGGCGGTGGGCGACGCGTTGTCCCCGATCCTCGCCGACTGCATGGCGTCGTGCGAACGGATCATGGGGCGAACCGCCAATCGGGGCGACGGAGGCGAGTTTTCGGCGGATATCTACAAGATCCACGTTGCTTGCCAGCAGTTGTTCCGCTTTCTGGCGACGGATCCCCAGCCGTCGTCACGGCCGTACGACACCCCGGCGGCAAGTCTGGTGGCGCTCGACCAGACGGGGGCCTTCGCCTTGGCCCAGAGCATCGAACTGCAGGTCGTGCCGGCGCGCACTCGCGAATCGGATCCTGCGCGCAGCACCATCTTGGTGGTAGACGACAACGCGGCGAACCGCGCCATTTTGCAGCGTCGGCTGGTGCGTCAGGGCTATCGGATCGTTGAAGCCGACAACGGCACTGCAGCGTTGGAGCGACTCGCCGCGGGCGACATCGACCTGGTGCTGCTCGACGTACTGCTGCCGGGAATCGATGGGCTGACCCTCTGCCGGATGATCAAAGGCGATCCGCAAATGGCGCCGATCCCAGTGCTGCTGGTGACGGCGTTGCACGAACGGCAAGACCGGCTCGCCGGGATCGCCGCCGGGGCCAATGATTTTCTTACCAAGCCGATCGATGGTCAGGATCTACTGCTGCGCTGTCGCAACGCGCTCGCCGCCAAACGCCAGTACGACCGTACCGCTGCCGCCTATCGCAAGCTTCAACAACTCGAAGAACTGCGCGATCGCCTGACTCATCTGATCGTTCATGACATGCGTTCGCCGCTGTCGGGATTGACCGGGTATCTCGATCTGTTCCTGTCCCGATCGCAGGATCAGGTCGACGACAAGCTGCGTCACCTCGTCGAAAAGGCGACGCTCCAGGCCCATAGCCTTGAAGGCCTGATCAACCATGTGCTGGATGTCAGTCGGCTCGAAGCCGGGGCGATGCCACTTAAACGCGATTCAGCGGATCTCGTTCATCTCGCGCGGATGTCGATCGCTGCTCTCGGCAGTGCAGTCGAGCGCGTACCGGTGCGCATCAGCGCCCCGGCGACTGGGCTGCCGGTCGTATGCGATGGCGACCTCATCAAACGGGTGTTCGTCAATCTGCTGTCGAATGCTTTGCGTTTTTCACCGGCCGGCAGTGAAGTGATGGTGCGGCTGGCGCTCGTCGATGGGGCGGTGCGCGGCGAAGTCCTTGACGACGGCCCGGGCATCGCGACGGCCGACCATCAACGCATCTTCGAAAAATTCAGTCAGGTCAGCTCGGGTTCTGGCGCCAGCGCACAGGCTAAAAAATCGGCGACCAGCGGTCTCGGTTTAACCTTCTGCAAGCTCGCGGTCGAAGCTCACGGCGGCAGCATCGGGGTGCACAGCCAGCTGGGTCAGGGCTGCCTGTTCTGGTTCACCCTGCCGATGGGCTGATCGCCTCAGCCTGCTTACTCACCGACCACCGTCAGCACGAATCCCTTCAGGTATTCGGATTCAGGAACGGCGGCCAGTTGCGGATGATCGGCACTGGCGCCAAGCGTGGCTTCGACCCGCAAGGTGCGCTTGGCCGCGGCTGCAGCACTGACCACGTTATCGAGAAATTCATCGCGGCTGATGTGATGTGAACAGGAAAACGTCAGCAGCCGACCGCCTGGGCCAAGGCGCCGCAAGGCACGCAGGTGCAAGTCATGATAGCCGCGCAACGCATCGGTGACGCCGGCCCGATTGCGGGTGAATGATGGCGGATCCAACACCACCACATCGAAATGGTCGCGCCGGGCGTCGGCTTCTTTCAGCCAAGCGAACGCGTCACCATGCACGGCGGTCAGCCGGTCGCTCAGGCCGGCGCGGGTTGCCGCAGCCACGCAGCCGGCAATCGAGGCCTCCGCCTGATCGATCGCCACCGCCGACTGCGCCCCCGCCAACAAACCATGCAGCGCGAAGCCGCCAAGATGGCAGCAGACATCAAGCACGCGGTCACCGGGCCGGATCCACGGGGCGAACGCCAGATGCGAGTCCTGCTGATCGAGATAGGTGCCGGTCTTATGCGGATCGAGCAGGTCGATCGTCGTCTCTATTTTTCCGATCATCACCGTCACCGTGGTGTCTGCCGGTCTATTTGCCGAACCACCAAGCACGCCAGCGCGCTGCTCGAGCCCTTCCAGCGCGCGCACCGGCAGGTCGTTACGCTCGATGATCTGGTTCGGGTGCAGCAGGCTGTCGAGGATCGCGACGCAGGTGTCCTGACGTTGGGCCATGCCGACGGTCGTCGTCTGAATCACCAGGCGATCGGCGTACTGATCGACAATCAGGCCAGGCAGCAGGTCGCCCTCGCTGGACACCAACCGCCGGGCCGGGCGAGGAGCGCGCAACTCCACCGCGGCGGCGATCCGGCGGCGCAGGAAGCCTTCGTCCAACGGTTCATCAACCCGACTCGCTAGACGCACTGCGATCTGACTTTTGGCGGAGTGGAAACCCCGGCCGACGAAGCGTTTACGGTGATCCTCGACGCGTACTTCGGCGCCATTCTCAAGACCTTCGAGACCGCTCAATTCACTGCGGAAAATCCATGGATGGCCACTCTGGCAGCGATGGGTCTGCTTGGCGGCCAAGGTCACCACGGGCACGGGCACCATGCATAGAGGAGAAGTCGACATGGGTGGCGATCGTTGGCCACCCGCAATAAATGGAACAGCTTGTGCGTTGAGGTCTGGGATGCTCGGTGACGTTCACTCTGACATCTTGGCCAAGCTCATGGATGTGGCGTCACTGCGCGCCAAGGTCCACGCCGCCAACATCGCCAACCAGAATACCCCGGGATACAAATCCCAGGCGGTCGCGTTCGAAGGCGCCTTTCGTGAGGCCCTGGCGTCGGGGGCGTCGGGCGAATCGCTGGCCGCGATCAATCCCGAGGTCTACACGCCTGAGGACTCCTCCGAACAGGCCGACGGCAACAATGTTGCGGTCGATCGCGAAGTCCTCGACCAAGCCCAGAACAACACCCTGTACAACACCTACATCGGCCTCGCCCAAGGGCGCAAGAAATTGCTCACCCTGGCGGTGTCCAGCGCTCCAGGAGGTTGATCGCCATGCCTGATCATCTGTCGATAGGGGGACTGTTCGGTGGCGTAGATGCGGCCGCATCGGCGATGAGCGCCGAACGGCTGCGGATGAATGTCGCCACCGAAAATCTTGCGCACGCCAACGACACGCGGCCCCTTGCCGATGGGAAACCGTACCAACGGCAGCGCGTGATGTTCCAGGCGGCGATGGATGCGCAGCAGCGCCTCAATGGCCAAGTCGATGCCAGCGTCGTCGCCAGTCCCAAATATCAGACGCATTACGATCCCACGCATCCTCACGCTGACGCCCACGGCATGGTCACCACCCCCGACATCAGTCCAATTCTTGAGCTGACTGATCTGCTGACCGCCAGCAAATCCTACGACGCCAACGCCAACGCCGCTCGCGGATTGCTCAAGATGCATGAATCCGCGTTGCGCCTCGGCCAAGACGGTTGAGCCGCTGAGATTTCCAGTAGAAGAATTCAGTTTAGCCCGGGCCCCGAAGTCCGATCCTTTTATCATAACCACTCTGCCACTGCCTGAACTGCACCCATGAATCTTCCGCTCGATCCGTTGCGTGGCCTCTATGGCGCCCAGGCCCCCGGCCCGGCGGCCCCGGTTGCGCCGGCCCAGACCACGGATGGCAAATCATTTCAGGATGTGCTGAATGATTTCGTCAAACAAGTCGATCAGACGCAGCACCAATACGATCACGCGATCGGCGCCGTCGAGCGCGGTGAGACCGACAATCTCCATCGCGTCATGCTCGCCCAAAACGAAGCCCAATTATCGCTGAAGCTCGCGGTCGAAGTCCGCAACAAACTGGTCGAAGCCTACAAAGAAACGATGCGCACCCAGTTTTGACATAAAGCATCAGGCAGCTCAGACGTGGCATGGGCGGCCCGCCCATGATTCGCGACGCACAACCATGGGCGAGCCGCCCATGCCACGT
>JANYGY010000012.1 GCA_025362255.1 Planctomycetales bacterium | reverse complement strand
CGACGCGCATCGATCCGCCGGCTGGGGACCTGTGTGCCATCGCTGGTAAAAGTCACTGACACCCCGGCCAACGCTGCCTGAAGTTGATAATATCCGCGTACGGTCAACGCCGTTGGTGAAGCGACATTCAGCACGCCCCGCCCTAGATTTCCGGGCGGATTATTGAGCAAGCCACGTACGCACAGGTCTGCCAGATCGTGTTCATGCACATATGAAAATGGCCGATCAAGGTCGCCTTTTACCACCACGGGCACCACGACGGGCGATCCTGCCGCAGCACGTATGCGATCCCGGACAAACGTCCGACTCGGACCGACCAACGCGGTAGCGCGCAGGACCACGGCGTTCTCATGGTGCAGCAATTCTGTCTCGATCGCCAGCAAAGACGCTGATTCAACCGTATCTGCGATGGGACCGGATTCGTCGACAGCTCCGCCAGCGGCATCCCCATACAGCGACGTGGTCCCGGTATAGACCACCCGTGCTGACCCATAGAGCCGAGTTACCAGCGCGGCTATATGTCGCACCCCATTATCGCGCCCACGCCGAATGCCGGGATTCGCTGCGATCAATACCGCCTCAAAAACCCCTAGCTGTTGAAGCAGCGCCTGGTCTGACGCGTCACCATGCACCAACGTTACTCCGGGCACACCTGCATCCGGGGTCCGCCGAACACCGACGACCTCATGCCCCGCCGCAATCAAATGCTCAGCTACCAATCCACCGATTACCCCACAACCCAGAATCAAGAAGCGCATGACGAAGATGGTATGATCGACCGCTGGTTGTCACACCGGGGAAATGGGGAACAGAGGTCGCTGAGGCGCTGAGCGAGGCAAGAGTCGTGAAGAACCACCGATTCATCACTCGTGCAGGTGTTGGTATCTCTGCAAAACGCTTACCAACCTGGATTGTCGAGCAGGCGCTCAACCCCAATCGTGTTTTCTTTGTGATATCCTCATTACTGACAGTTGTCGCCAGCGACAACTGAGTACCGGAATTTCTGCAATCTGCTAGGTCAGATAGAATATGAGGGAAAAATCTTGTAAGTGCCTTGAGTCCTCCGGCCGAAGCGCCCACACCAACGATATGAAAACGAGATGGCTGGAGATCGTAAGATAGCTGTTCTTCCCGAACTAACGGTATTATGAACTGAGGTAACTTTATAAGTCCTTGTAACAAAGCGGTCCACGTGAAGGCCCGATCAGTATCGGCGGTCAATTTAACCGCTCACCCTCAACGCCTGCACGTGCAGACGTTGCTGGATAATAGCTGGGTGATGTACCTCAGTTTCGACGGTTGGCACCCGTCGTGCATTTTGCAGTCCAATTTGCGTTTGCTCTTCATCAGCGATTCTTTTATCGTTTTTTTAAGATGGCAGATCAGACATCGCGTGTTTTCTATACTGAAATTACCCCCTTCACGGACCGCTCATGGTACGCCCGGCTGGTCCTGGTGGTCGCCATTGCGATCACCGCAGTAGGAACGGTGGTCATGCAGATGGCCATATCGCACACCGAATCTGAGCGGTTTCAGATAGCTGTTTCAAGTGCAGAGGAACGCATCACGCGGCGGATGGAGACGTACGAGGCTATGCTGCGTGGGGCAGCTGGCCATATTGAATCAAGCGCTCGCATCGATCGGGCTGGATTCACGTCGTACCTCAAGCGATTAGATCTGCGGTCACATTATCCGGGCTTGCTTGCGCTCGCTTGGTCCGTGCCGATCGCTCCCGGATCCGAGGCCGAAACGGTACGCTGGCTGTCAACCCAAGGGTATGAACACCCCCGATTATGGCCGGAATTCGATCCTGCATTCAAACGAATGCGGATGGCTGTTGTGTTGGTCGAGCCGAACGATGCGTCGAATCTCAAAGTGATCGGTTATGACACGATGAGCGAGCCGATTCGCCGCGCTGCCATCGAATCGGCTATTGCCCAAAGGGATTTGCGCGCCAGCGGTCCGATAACGCTCATTCAAGATTCCAACCGCCTCTCGATTCCGGGAATCGTGATCTATTTACCGGTCTTCGCAGGCGGCGCGGATGCATCATTGGCAGGTATGGTGTCTGGGGTCTTCCGCTGCTCTGATTTTTTCGAACGAGTCTTCGAACATGACGCAGCTGCTCCGTTGACTCTTAGCATCACTGATGCTGCAGAGCCGGGTCAGGAACTTTTCAACTCCACCTCGAACGTGCTACGTGAACATAAGGTGACGCGCGCCCTCGCGGTGTTCGGGCGAACATGGAATATCGAATTTCGATCAACCTGGGATTTTGAGCAACGCTCAAGCCAATGGCTGGTACCCTGGTTCGCATGTGCCGGGCTTATTTTGAGCGTCGGGTTGTTTCTTTTGGTCCGCTCACAAGTGCGCGCAGTGGCACGCAATGCAGAGCTGTATCAGAAATCGACCGCCGCACGTCGGGAAGCAGAACTTGGGCTCGACATCAATCGGCGTCTGGCATCCAATCTTGATCCTTTGGCTGTCGCGCAGGCAGTGACAGATGCCGGGCGCGAGTTATCCGGGGCCTCGTTCGGGGCGTTTTTCACCACTGGTGGATCTGATGAGGATGTCGCGGTGTATGCGCTGTCCGGTGAATCAACGGCCTACTTTACCACTCATGGCCTGCCGCAGATTATCGCACTTTTTATCGCAACCATTGCCGGCGATAAAGTCATTCGCCTGGATGATGTGCGGATCGATCCCCGGTATACGCCGAGACCGTTTGTCCCTGGGTCGCCACCTGAACCGCCCCTGGTGTCGAGCTACCTTGCCGTCGCCGTGCGGTCGCGTACCGGCAAGGTTCTCGGTGGTCTGTTATATGCCCACTATGAACCTGCGAAATTTTCAGTCGATCATGAACGGCAGTTACTCGGATTGGCCGCGCAGACTGCGATTGCATTTGACAATGCCCGCTTGTTTGAAGCCGAACGTGATGCCAGGCGGGTTGCCGGCCATCGCGCGGATGACTTGAGCAAGGCCAATGCTGAGTTGCAGCAATTCATCTATGTCAGCTCGCATGATCTTCAGGAACCTCTGCGCACGATCACCCAATATCTTGACCTCCTCCAGCGTCGTCACCTGGCGCATTTGGACGATCAAGCGCGGCGCTATGTAACATACGCATCCGACAGCGCCCTACGAATGTATCTGCTGTTGAATGATTTGCTCACCTACTCGCGCATCGGCCACGAGGCTGAACGTAGCGCGGTGAGCTTGGCAGATGTGATTGATGAAGTGACACAAGATCTGCGAGTCGTGATTGCCGAAGCACACGCTCGGATCACGTTTGAAAACTTGCCGACGGTTCGATGCGATCGGGCCAAGATCCGTTCTCTCTTCCAAAATCTTATTGGAAATGCCCTCAAATTCCATTCCGTGGAAGAACCTCGAATCATCATTTCATCGTCCGCGAATCCAGATCAGACTTGGACCATTTCAGTTGCCGACAATGGCATCGGCATTCTTGCCGAACACCGCACCGCCGTGTTCGAGGTGTTTCACAGGTTGCATGACCGTGACTCATTCCCTGGCACGGGCATCGGCTTGGCCATTTGCCAGAAAGTGGTTGAGCAACATGGGGGACGGATCTGGATCGAAGAGACTTCAGGTGGTGGCACAACATTTTTATTCACCCTCCCTGAGTGCGGATCCAACACTCAGCACATTCTCAAGGCTTTATGAACATCCGGATTTTTCTGGTCGAGGACAACCCCTCGGATGTTGAATTAGTGCGTACCGCGTTTGAAGAACTTGGAATAGATGTCGATTTTACGATTTTTAAAGACGGTGATGAAGCGATCGCCGGGATAAATGGTGTGCTGAATTCAACATTGCGACCGCATTTGGTGCTTCTTGATCTCAACTTACCGAAAACTTCCGGTCATGAGGTACTTGCATCCATCCGCCGTGAGCCCTCCTTTGCCAAGGTTCCGATAGTCGTATTGTCGACTTCCAACCATCCTGTGGATCGGACTCGATGTCTTGCCGCCGGAGCAAATGATTATCAGGTCAAGCCGCCCCACTTTGAACAATTGCTGGAGCTCATCCAACGTCTGCGTGACCAGTGGTTGAATGTTTCGCAATGACGACGGACCTTCGCATCCTCGTCGTGGATGACAGTTTAGCAGAGCTTGAGCTGATCCGCGAGGCAGCGCACGAATTCGGAGAAGGCGTGTCGCTCATGACCGCGAGTAATCCCAACGCTGCCGACCTCGCCATCGCGAACTTTCATCCAGATTTTGTCTTCATCGATTTGCATCTTGGTCAGTGGAGTGGACGCCAACTTCTCTCCCGCCTCACTGGACTCAGCGGCAATGTGATCTTGAGCACGACTCTGGATCAGCGCGAGTCAACCCTCTGCATTGCTGCCGGGGCGCTCGGTTTTTGGATCAAGCCGATACGTTTTGACGCCTACGCGGAATTTTTCGCCCGGGTCAAGCAATTACCCCGCCGAGAGAAGCCCTAATTTCCACGATCCTCAATGTCCAGGACGATCGCAAGGCAAGGAAATCACTGATCGCTTACTTGGTCGCCTTATTCCGCGGCAGACAAAGATGTACGGTGCAGCCGGCACCATCATTGGCCAGTATCTCGAGAGTTCCTCCATGACGGTTGGCGATTCGCGAAGCCAGGGCAAGGCCCATGCCGTGACCGGGGACTTCTTCCCATCGATGCAGACGTTGGAGCGGGCGTAAGACCGCCTCGCGCTGATCTTTAGGAATGCCGGGGCCGTCATCGCTGATATCGATATTCCAAAATTCCAGATCATGGCTGACGCGCAGTGTTATGCGTGGGCGAGCTACGTGATAGCGCACCGCATTGAGAGCCAGTTCGCGAAAAAGTTCCGTCAACAGTTCAGGGTTACCGGAAATGATCGGCATGGCCTCGGACGTAGGATCGGGGATCAGGTCAAATGCCAGATCATGAGTGGCCTTGAGCCAGATGCCGTCCAGATCGCAGTCCTGATTATCCCAATGTTCATCAATCAATCGCAACCAATGGACCAGCCCGGACAACAGATGCTGCAAACGATCCGTCTGGTCCGCGATCACGGCGACCAGAGAACGTTGACGTTCATCAAGGGACCCGCGAGCCAACAAGGAACAGTATGCGGAAGCAAGCCGAGCGTGTTGCTTGACGTCATGCGACAGGGCTGCCGATACGCAGTGAACATCGGCAAGCGCCTGCGTACCCAGAACCATGGAATGACAGTCGGTTGACGAACCAGGATGGTCATCCAGCGTCACCAAAACGCGGTGGGTCGGAACATCAGGAATTGCTTCAGGCAGAATGGTCACGGTCAGCGCAACGGCTGACCAGCTTCCATTAGCCAGATGTATCCTGGTGGTGGTCTGATAGGTCGCTCGCTGTCCGCTTTGCACCGCACCCGACAATGCCAGATCGCGGGCTAGGTCAGTTGGATGAATCAGGTCCAACCAGGACCAGCCAAGCGTGTTCCCGGTCAGCTGCACCCAAGCAGGATTCACGCTGATGAGATGCCACGACTCATCAAGCACCGCTTGCGGAAATGCCGCGTGAGGGACAGCTTTTTCAGAGAGGGGAAGACTAGGAGTCACTACAGTTTACAGTGGTTGAAATCATCGATAGGGAAGTGCGCGCATGGCTGCATGGCTCAAGCGGCGGCAACCTGCTCGCAGCCACCGTCACGCAAAAGCTGACTGACTGTTTCCACTTCAAAACCGTTGTCCGTATGCACCGCGACCACTGCCGCGCCCCTGGCCAGAGCATCTTCATAGCGCAAAACCGCATAGGCGGGGACTCCGAGCTCGCTCAGAATCTTGATGATGCTTTGACTTCCGGTGAGCATCAAGGCCAGTGGTCCGCTCGCGAGAATCGTTCCGACCACGGGCAGCCACGCGCTCCCGATTGATGTACCCTTGCCCGGTGGTGATGCCGTATCCGCGCTCGCGGTGAGTTGGATTCCATTTACGTGGACCTGTTTTTGTTCATCGAAATCTGTAACGTTGGTGGCGAGCCACGAAATCTCATCGGCGCGAAACCCGGCGGCTCGCAATTGGGCGAGGCAGGCGAGGTGGTCGGAGGCGACGGCGAAAATTGAACGAGCCATGAAAATCTCCTTTTCCGGTTTGGAATTATTCGCGTTTAAAGTGGCGGCCTCGAACATATGCACAGACCGAGCCAAAGCATGGGCAATTTCATGAGATGTTATTCAGACCATCCATTGCAGGGATGATCTACATCGTGGCGAAGGTCCTGCGAAATGCAGGGCGACGGCACCCCTGCCGTCAAAGAGCCGCGCAATATTCCGAGACCGTGCATATGGCATGACCGACGCCTGGGACTTTGTGGAGTTTCCATGTACGCCTCGTTTTCCGTCTTTGGTTTTGGTCGCACCAGCCCCGCGATGGGTGTACCCGAGGAACACGTAGACGAGGACCACACGCTCCATGGTGAGGTGTTCAGCGTTGACCAGCTCGTGGCGCATGCGCGTGAGCTGGGCGCCGCGCACCGCATCGTTCGCGGGCGAGGTGGCAATCCGCTGCTGACCCGCCTAGACGCGAATGAAGCGCGTCTGACCGAGGTGTACGATGGACTCTGTCAGGCCCAGCGGGCGATCGTGCCGGCCGGGGAATGGTTGATCGACAATCATCATTTGATTCTGGAGCAGATCGTCACCGCCCGGCGACATCTGCCACGTCGCTACAGTCAGGAGTTGCCGCGCCTGGCTGCTGGCGATCCGGTCGGTGCGCCCCGTGTTTACGCCTTAGCGATCGCCTTGATCTCGCACACCGACAGCCGAGTCGATGAGGACACTTTGCTGGCCTTCATCGGCGCCTATCAGGCTGTGGCGCCCTTGACGATGGGCGAGCTGTGGGCGGTGCCCACGATGCTGCGGTTAGCCTTGCTGGATAATCTGCGGCTGATCGCCTCACGCGTGGCGCACGTCGAAACCTTGCGTGATGCCGCTGCGAGTTGGGCAGAACGTCTCGTCCGCACAGCCGATGAAGAACCCAGCGCCTTGGTCATCGCCCTTGGCGATCTGGCCCGCGAAAAATTGCGCGGATCTGGGTTCGTTGCCGAATTACATCGCGGTCTGCAAGGCCAGAGCCCCAATTTGGCGCTGGTCCTGCAATGGCTGGATCAGCGGTTGGCCGAGCGCCATCAGACCATCGGCGAGCTGATTCGCATCGATCATCAGATCCAGGCGGCGGATCAACTCGCGGTCGAAAATGCGATCACCAGCCTGCGTCGGATGGGCAAGATCGACTGGCGCGATTTCGTCGAGGGATTAAGTCCGGTCGAACGCACCTTGAACCGCGATCCAGCGCAGGCGTATACGACAATGGATTTCGCAACCCGCGATTCCTATCGCCACGCCGTTGAACAACTGGCGCGACGCTGCCGACCGCACGGCGCCGCGATCGAGACCGCAGTGGCCGAAGCAGCCTTGGGATTGTGCGTGCCGGATATGTCCGGGGCTCCTTCAAAGGTCCCCTCCGATCACGTCGGCTGGTGGCTGGTCGACGGCGGACGTTTGCACCTGGAACAGCATCTGGCACGGACCCACGGCCTGAGGCGACCAAGCACGTGTTCAACCGCCCCCCTGCCGGCGACGGCGTTGCTGGTGCCGATGGCGTTGGTGACCATTGCCGCGGCGGCCGGCGCAGCGTGGTTGGGCGGGCCATTGCTGGGTGTGTTGGCCGTGCTGCCAGCAAGTCAGATCGCGGCGACCGTGTGCAATTGGGCAGCCACTCGGCTGGTGACTCCGCGGCGCATGCCTCGTCTGGAGATGCCGCACGGGATTCAAGCCGAGCACAAGACGCTGGTGGTGGTCCCGACGATGCTGCGGCGACGCAGCGATCTGCCGTCGTTGATCGAGGGCCTGCTCGTCCGCCATCTCGCCAACTGCGATGAGGGTCTCGGGTTTGCGTTATTGACTGATTTCGGCGATGCTGAAACGGCTGAGGTTCCCGGTGATGTCGCGCTGCTCGAGGAAGCGGTGAGCGCCTTGGCCGAGTTGAATGCCCGGCACGGTGCGCGATTCCTGCTCCTCCATCGGCCGCGTTTGTGGAATGCCAGCGAAGCGGCCTGGATGGGGCGAGAACGCAAACGCGGCAAACTCGAGGATCTCAACCATCTGCTGATCACCGGTGATCAGTCACGATTCAGCCTGATCACCGGCGCCAGCGAACAGCTCACGGGGGTGCGCTACGTGATCGTGCTCGACACCGACACCCGCTTGCCGCGCGATGTCGCGCGCGAACTGGTAGCGACCTTGGCGCATCCGCTCAATCAGCCGCGCATCGATCCGGCCAGCGGCCTCGTTTGCGGCGGCCATGGACTGCTGCAGCCGCGCGCTGCGATCGGTCTGGCCAGCGCGCGCAAAAGCTGGTACGCCACCTTGTGGGCCGGCGACGCGGGGATCGATCCCTACACCCGCGCGGTGTCCGACGTGTATCAGGATTTGTTTCAGAGCGGCTCATTCATCGGCAAGGGCATTTACGATTTGCGTGCATTCGAGACTGCCGTCGGCGGTCGGTTTCCCGACAAC
>JANYGY010000004.1 GCA_025362255.1 Planctomycetales bacterium | reverse complement strand
GAGCATGACTTCTTGGAAGCTTTTGCTGTTCCAGGCAACCGCGCGGGCCAACAAGAATCCCATTGGGCTGTGCGGCTCCGTCCGCTGAAAGAAATCGGTGATTTCATTCAACTTGGCAATTGCCTCACTTCTTGTCGAAATGGGACCGCTGGCCATTGCTGCGTGGGCAACGGCACCCGTCGACGGTGACGAAGTAGGCCCCGCGGGGCTTCCGCCTGCTGCCGGTGCCGCTGCGGCCACCGGCGCAGGTGCCCGCAGATCGCGAAGGGTGCGGCGTAGCCCACCAAGTCCGCTATCTTCGCCTTCAAAACGCTCGGCAGCAAATTTTTCGAGTTCGTCGAGGAGCACGACACATCGCTCCAACGCCGCCTGGCCTTCGGGGTTGCCCGCGTCAGCGGGCGTGATCGCCGATGCACCACGCTCGCCCAGCCATTCGAGCGCGCTGCGCCGGGCTTTGATCCGCGTGATAGCAGGGAATGCCCCCTGCCAATGGATGGCTAAAAGGTCACGGCATCCGGCGAGACCCACTGCCAAGCCGGACAATCGGCCAACGCGCAAGGCGGCATATGCGGCCCAAGCGGTCACCAGCACGTCCTTGGAATAAGCCCCAAGAATTTCACGTGATAGGGCAATGACCTGTTTCCAGTCGGGCTCACCGGCCGCGGGATTGTCGAGTTTTCCGACCTCAGCCTCGAGACGGGTGAATGGCTCGTCGTAACGCATGCTGCGCCCAGTGGCGGACTCGCCGGGAATCGGCGCGGCGACGAGAGCAAGGTAGGTATCGTCGAGCATGGGATCCTCTGGGGCGCGGACGGCGGACAGTTGGGAGGGTGAAAATTAGCCTGAACGCGGATAACGCTGGGTGCGCCGCTGCGACACCAGGCGGTAGAGCAGATCGCGCAGATGTGCTCGCGGCTCGGTGAGCAGGTCGGTCGGTAAATGGAGTCCCTCAGGAATCTGGGAGGCGGGCGCCATGATCGGCTGCGTTCCGTGCTCGGCGCGGCTGCTCGCGGGCCACAAGGCGGCCGCAAACTGCGCTGCGGTGGGGGATGGCCACAATTGGGTGATCGATGGCGCGATTCCGACTCCGCCGGGATGGAGCACCAACGGCCCCGGGGTTTCATCCCGGGCCCGGACCAGCCAAGCGGCGGCCAGCCAGAATCCGGCCTGAACCGGACCGGCGACGGGCGCGACGCGAATGCCGCACCCATGGAGGTGTCCGGTCGCGGCAGCGACCACCGTGCGCAGGATATCGGTGAATGGACCAGGTCCGCCAAAGGCGGTGACGAGCGATTCCTGGGTCGTGGCCTCGAGGTGGGCGACGAATGCTTCTTCACCGGCATCGAGCGACAAATCGGCCCCGAAACCCGCCAAAAGCTGGCGTAAGGCTTCGCCCTCTACCGGCCACCCGATCGCGTGTTGGCTGAGCACGCGCTGGATGAACGGCGCGAAGGCCAACGGCAAGACGCCGATTTCATCCGCGGGATCGACGGAGCGGATGCCCGCCACGGCGACGAAGGGAGCATGCCGGCCGACGCGGTCGGTCGATGGCAGCACCACCGCGCCCCACCACCGGTCGGCCTGGCGGATGAATGCCACCACCGGGCCGCCCACGGCGAAAATCTCAGCCTGGGCGGCATCGAGACGCAAGGCGGTGAAGGCGGCGTCGAATGCGGCGACCGGGGCGGCATCAGAGCCGATACGCAGGAAGTCGCCGTGACCCGGAAGCTTGCCCCAGGCGGCAATCGAGGTCATCGGGCGATCTTTTCGGGCATGGTCATGGTGCGGAACAGATCGCCGGTGACGAGGACTTCGAGATCCGGGGCATCCAGGATCGCCGCAGCGAAAAAGGTCTTGTTGAGCTTGGACGATACGAACGCCCAGGTGAGCTGGGTGCCGGTATCTGCGCGCTTGGTTGGGACTCCGGCGCGCAGGAGGCGCAGGATACCCCAGTCGCTGGGTTCGTCGCGAGTCAGATCCTCGCCGGCGATCCGGATCGACAATTTGGCACCCTTGGAAGAAGCCTGCTTCCATTCGAATTTGTAGCGTCGATCGGGACGCTCGAAGAGGCCGAAGCGCTGCGGCCCGAATGCCACGACCTGATCTTCGACCGCCTCGCGTTGCTGCATGGTGAGGGTAAACGGGGCGAGCATTTCCTCGGTTTCACCAGCAAACAGTGCACCGCGCACGGTGGTCGCCTGACTGACGATACGCTGATAGTCGACCGATACCGGGAACAGCTCGCGGCCGAGGATCTTCGGTTTACGCAGCATCTCGACGGCTTTCACCGCGCTCCAGAATGAACCGTTCTTGGGATTGAAGACGCTGGAAAAAGCGCGCTGGTCGACTTCGCTCTTGGCCGCGGGATCGAACGGGAATTTGCCGACGAACGAGGCGGTGTACGACTTGCGGACGGTGTCCGTCCACACGCGCTCGACCTCGATCGCCAATTCCGCGAGCAGGCCCTTGTGCACCGCGAGCACCATATTCTGCAAACAGGCGGCAGCTGATCTGCGATTCTCATCTCCATCAAGCTTGTTGGCGGCCTCGGCAAACCGTTGGCCGAAGCCGTTGAGGATGCCGCAGAATTCTTCGAGCTTGGCGGGGTCGCGCCCGCGCGCGCCGGCCTCGGTGGAGGAGGCGAACCGAGCGACCGCCGCCTGCATCTCCTGTGCCGCAGCCAAACCGTCGGCGAGCCAGGCTTCGGAGGTCGGCAAACGCAGTGGCGACTCAACATCTGAGATGTCGATTTGGGCCTGGCCGAAGATCCGGGGCAAACGCAAGTACGGGGAATCGCGACCGGTCAGTGTCTGGAGCCGTGACGACGCTTCGGTCAAACTGGCAAATCCAGTGGGACGCAGGTCGGCGAGTGCCCGCAGCCAGTTCGATTGGTAATCGCGCACATAGAGGTTGCGCAAACGCCGGCGGATCTCCGAAGCTGAGATCTGCTTACGTCCCAGGTTGGCGATGCGTTCTGCGAGTGCGTCGGCTTTTTCGGAAATTCCAGGCTCGACTTCCTGGCGCCACGCTTGGGCTGTGAACGCGGCTGAAAACGTCGTCCCGGCTTCGATCAGTTCGGCGTTGTCGCCACCGATGAGTTCATCGCGAGAGATCTTCGATGAGTTGCTGTTCAGGGCGCCGATCAATTCTCCGTACCCTTCCTGGATCCAAACGTTGTCACCGAGCGCCGAACGCACCCGATCGAGCAGGGCCTTGTCGGGCTCGATGTGCCAGCCCGGCGCATCGCCGTTGAGGGCGATCAGGTAATCGAGATGTCGTCCGGACTCCTGGATCAGACTTTCGCTGACCTTGTCGCCACCGGCGAGGCGCGGATTCTGCACCAAGACGCGGGTGAGCAGTTCGCGATCCGGACGCGTCAGGCCGGCGAGCTGTTGGTACACGGAAAACACGTCGAACAGATCGCGGAATGAGCCTTCCTTTCCAAGTCGATCCAGACCGACGTTGAGCTCTTGCACCAACCCACGAGCGGTCGGCTGGAGGAACCGTTGGGCGAGGACCGGGAAGTACGCGCGCTGACCGACCGCGGCGATTGCCGAACGACGCCACGGCGTGGCGTGCGCTTCGACCTCGGCCAGCGCATGCCGCAGGCTTTCGCGGGCGAGGGCCTCGCCGGATTCATCATTGGCAGTGCGGGTCGTTGCGAGCCTAGCTCCGGCCTCGCCGACCGCCGCGGCCAAAGAATGGTCGCCCAAGGCCCCAGACACCAACCAGATGACGACCAGCAAGCTCGCTGCGATCGCGCCATACGCCATCGTCGCCCGGCCGAATTGGCGCAGCCGACGCAGGCTCAGCGGACGATTGGCAATACCGCCATCGCCCAGGATGACCTGACTGAACAAGTCACCGAGAAAGAACCCGGCACGCGCCGAATCGCCATCGGAGCTGCGGCCGGCAGCCAAGGCGGCTGGCTGGAAAAATATGCTGACATCCGGCCCCATGGTGGTCGAACCGCCCAACGCGGCTGGCGGTACCGGAAGCTGTGGGGTCGAAACCGCTGATTGGGTGGCGGCTTTGGCCGGTGGCAGGGCGCTGGTGAAATAGACTCCGCGCAGCAGCGGTTGGTCGTTCAGTTGATACGGGGCAAACAATTCGGCGACACAGGCGCGGAAGCGGGCTTGCACCTGGCGAAAATTACCAGGGAAAGCGACCGCTTTGCTGAGTTCCTTGACCGGGCGATCGCCCAGCAGCGCAGCCATCCGTTTGGCGGTGAGCGAATGCATCAGCGCATCTGATTGCTGCTGGTACAGGTCCTCGGGCGTGTGCCCGACGTGGTCGGCCGCAGAGAATGAGAAGCCCCACACCTGACGTCGATCCCCGCGCGGGAGGGCGTTGAAGAAATCTTTGAAGCCGCCGATCAGATCAGCCTTGGTGAACACCACATAAACCGGCAGGACGACGCCGAGCCGGCTGCTGACTTCAAGAATCCGTTCACGCAGTGGACGCACGGCTTCGGCGATGCCGGCACCTTTGTCGCGCAGCAGATCAGAGACTGAAAACACCGCGACGATGCCGTTAACCGGCAGATTGCCGGTGCGGCCCTTGCGGACCTGATCGAGGAATGCGAGGAACTCGCCCTGATCTTCGGGCTGGGTGGTGTAGCGTCCGGCGGTGTCGAGGAAGATCGCCCGATCGGTGAACCACCAGTCGCAATTGCGCGTGCCGCCGATTCCACGGACCGAGCGCAGGCCGTGGCCGAGCGACGAAAAGGCCAGACCCGATTCCTGAAGCAACGTGGTCTTGCCCGAGCCCGGCGCACCGAGCACTACGAACCACGGCAGCGTCGCCAGGGCGCCCTTGCCCGAGGGCGAGGTCTTCAAAGCCGTGAGATATTGACGGAACTGGTCACGCATCGCCTGGAGTTCGGGCGTGGAGCCGCCCGACCCCGCGAGCACGCCGCGTTCGATCGTCTTTGCCCGGCGCAAGACGATCACCGTCCGCATCAGCCAAACGAGCAAGGTGACCACGACCACCACACCGGTGAGGATCAGGCGCAGCATCAGCGACCAATGCAACAAGCCGCCGACCAACCATACGGCGCCGCTCGCCGCCAGACCGCAGGTGAGGATGATCATATTCATGGGGCACCTCCGGTGCGCGCAGCAGCGGACGAAACCGCCGAGCCGACGATCAATCCACATCCGAGGTGCACGACCAGCACAACGCCGGCAGCGATCACCGGCACCAGCCACCACCGCGGGCCGGCCAGGGGCAGCCAACGCTCTTCGCGCATCATCCCGGCACTGACTGCCGCTCGTGGTGACAGCGGTGCACCCACGGGAATGCCACGCGCCTGGCCGATTTCGCCGGCGAGGGTTTCTTGCAGCAGACGCCGACGCTCAGCGCCTTTCTTGTCGCCGTGCTTGCCTTTGAAACCAAAGGCCAGGCACAGCCAATAAACCTCAAGGACGTTGTGCTTGCGCGCCATGCGCAGCAGGTCGATGCGGTTGTAGAATTCTTCGCCGGCGGTGACTTCGTCGAAATAGCGCAACTGGAGCGGCGATGACAGCCACTCATCCCGCGCCGGCAGTTCAGACAGCATCACAGTCTCGTCGACCACCGCGGTCAAAGCGTATCGCGCTTGACCGATGTCATCCGGTGGAAGGCCGGCAGCGCCAGCCGCGGTGGCGAAACCGGTGATCAGGTCGTGATACCGCGATTGCAGATCGGCGAAGGGCAACGCGCCTTCGGGGGCGGTGGTTAAATCGGCGAGTTCACGCAGCAGCGGGGTTGCGTGATCAGCGAGGGCGGTCTGGTCGTCAGGCACAGGGTCACTCCTTTACGGCCATAAGTTCGATTTTGAGTTCGGTATAATCAGGCGGCAGGTGCACCGCCAAGGTGCGCGTCTCGATCACCTGGCTCCACTCGTCACCGGTGCGCGAGACTTCGAAATAGCTGGTGTTGGCCTGCGCCGGGACCTCGGCCGGAGGCACGCTGAGGTAGGCGATCCCGAGGCCTTTGATCGATTGCGCGATCAGCATCGGCACCCGGCCCTGCGAGGCGACCTTGGCCTTGCCAGCGGTCTGGCTGGCGACTTTGTCCTGCGCCGCGCTGGTCTGCAGCGCGAGGATGTAGCGATGACCTTCGAGGACCGCTTCGGGCAGCCGCGCGACGTGGACGCCGCCGGGGCCTTTGGCCATCGGCAGTGGGACATAACGCAACACGACCTGGGTTTGCAGCAGATCCCGCAGTCGGGCTTCGAGAGCAGCGAAGCTAGCGGTCTGTTCAAGGTGGCGGTACGGCGGGATGTCACGCGCGCTGCCCTCGGCCGACAAGGTGGTCAGCTGACCGGCCAGCCGGGCCAGCTCGCGATGCAAGTCGCTGGGATGCGAAGTCGGATGGCCCATCAGATGGGCCAAACCCGGGACCGCCGAATTGAGCGCGAAAAGCTGCAGCAAGGTGCCGGTCTCGCTGGACGAGAATTCCACCAAACCCTGGCCGCGATTGCGCCGCTGACCCGACAATTCCGCCATCCGCGCGCAGGCGATGTCGAAGGTTCGTTTGAGCAATTGGACGAGCGCCGGCGATGCGCCGATCGCCGAACAAGGCGGGATGAATCCCTCGTCGAGCGCGAAACCGCCGGCCGCGGTGCGCACCAGGACGGCTAACGGCAAGGTCGTCAGGCCATCGCGCGGCTCGTCGTCGAAGATCAGGCGGAGATCCTTGACCGCGACGGTGATCTCACGTTCGGCTCCGCCGAAGACCGCGTCAGCGACCGCGGCTTCGCTACGCCGATAGCGCAGCGGTTCGCTCGCGACGCGGTCCAGATCGGGGAATGCCGGGCCACCGCTGCGGATCAGCGGCAGGCCCAGATGCACCACCAGGCGTTCACGACCGGCGGCGAAGCGCTCGGCGATCGCCCGCGCCGGCGGCAGGGCGTCGGCCTCGGGGCATGAAAACGGCGTCCCATCGCCGAGGATCCCAGCCGCCACGGACAGTGCGAAAGTCCCTTGGTTGAGACCTTCGCGATCAACCGCCAAGCGGATGAACCCGGTCGCCAGCGGTTGCGCGACCTGCAGAAAGAAGCGCTGTTGCCAATCAGCGACGCGATCCCATTGCTGAAATTGATTCGGCGTGAGGAACATCCCCTCGTGCCACAGGACCCGCTGAAGCTGCTGCATGGGCGCCTACCGATTCGCCGGCTTTTCAGCGGTGATCGAATAGCCGGAACAGGTCAGCACCAGGCGCTCGGCGTCGTCGATCGGCAGGATCAGCATGCGCCGGTCGGACGCATCGGATTTGCTATACAGGGCCAGCACGCCCAGCCATTTGGCGCCATCGCCCAGCTCGACTTCGACCTGGCCGGGGGCGCGGCCCTCGCCCCCGGGAAAGACCGACGTGATCGTCGGCGCGTGGGTGAGATCGGCCTTGAGCAGATCCTCGTCACCCACCCACAGAGCATCGACGGTCGCGGCGCGGAATTTGGCATCGCTGCGCAGCGGATAAAGACGGAGTTTCACCGGCGCGGATTCGCCCAGCTCATTCTGGTTCATCACCTGCATGCCGGACAGCTGCACCGCCGCGCGCGGGGGCGAGCAGCCCCCGAGAGCCAGGGCCGCAATGCAGCTCAAAGCAAAAAGGGAGGTGAGCGGCGAAAGGACGATCGGGCGCACGCGGAGCTCCTGGGTCGTATGAACGGGTGACGAGGGGCATTTGTCGAAGCGGCCTGGATGAGGGCAAGGGCTTTCCTCAAAAGGGCGTCCGTCGCGCTGAGCTTCCACGTCGGATCTTCATCATGAGCCACTCGGCCCCAGGTCTCTGGCTGCGGAATCGCAAGTGCTTGCTAGCCTGCCGCACCGGAGCTCGCCATGGGAACCTCAATGCTGCCCACGATGATCTGCCAAGAGCTTGAGCTCGAGCGGTTTCGGGTGGTTGCCTTCAGCGGGATCGAGGAATTAAGCGAGCCTTACGTTTTCACCATCGATCTGCAGAGCGACCACGACACGCCGCCGGATGCGCTCGATCTCGGCAAGATGGTGGGGAAAACCGCGGCTTTGGTCTTAGCCCGACCCGACGACATCGAGGGCGGGCAACGGAAGATCAACGGAGTCATTGCCGAGGCGTCCCATCTTGGAATGAACAGCCAGCACATGCAGACTTGGCGGATCGAGTTGCGTAGCCCGCTCTGGCTGCTGTCGTTGGGCCGGCATTTTTCGACATTCGAAGACATGACCACTGCCGATATCGTCCAGAAATTGCTATCGAAATACAACCTGACCGGAACTCTCGACGGTTGCACCCACCGCGCCAAACGGGTCTTGCAGCATAGTGAATCGGACCTGGATCTGGTGCAGCGCTTACTCGCTGAAGAGGGTCGCGCGTGGATGACGGCCAACCAGGCGGTCGACGACTTCACCTTCGTGACTGCCGGCAGTCACGAAGTGCTGTGTCCGAATGAGCGGCTGATCCAGGGGGCTTTCGATCCGGCGCTGTCAGACGACGACCGCGACGATGATGCTGACCACTTTGGGGTCGTCCTGGATTTCCGCGCAATCCGGCGGGTGACCTTCGCCAGCGCCAAGATCAACGCCCAGACCCCCAAACGCTATTCCCAGGTCAGCACGTCCGAAGCCACGGTCAAGAAAGCCGGCATCTTCACGGTGACCGGCAGCGAACGCCAATTTCCCGAACACCATGGCGGCGTGCGTAATGCCGAGACGTCCTTCGCCGCGCGCAAAGTGGCGACGTGGATCAGCGAACGCGCCACGGCGCTGGCCACCCAGGCCAGCGGCACCAGCGATCTGCATCAGATCGGGGCCGGTTTCTGCCTGAAAATCAGCGGCAACCAGGATCCGAACAACAATGCGAAATGGGTTCTGACGCAAGTCGAACACACGTATCGGGCGCCCCACCCGGGCGAAGATCCGGTGTACCGCAATGCGTTCACCTGCGTGCCCTTCGCCGGCCCCCTGCTGCGCCCCGCGCTGCGCGAGCCACCGCGCGTCGCGGGCATCCGCTTGGGCGTGATCAGCAATTCCAACCTGCCGGCGGATGGTGATGACGAGCCGGGCAGCACCGAAAATACCAGCTTTTACGAAGTGACCTTTGCCAGCGAAACCACGGTCGACGGTGAGTCGATCGTCCAACGCATGCGCGTCGCTCATCCCTGGGCCGGGCCCGATCGCGGCTTCCACTTTCCGTTGGAGGTCGGCGATGAGGTCGTCGTCAGCCATGAACACGGCGACCCGGGCCGACCGTTCATCCTCGGCTGCTTGCACAACGCGATTAACAAAGGCCCGAGGGTCACCACCGAAAATGGCAAATCGACCTCGGGCGTGCTGCGCAGCCGCACCGGTCACGAACTGCGTTTTGGCGAAGACGAAGGCGCCGGAACCATCACCCTGATCACCTCGACCAAGGATCACACCCTGGTGTTCGATGACGGTAAAAAACAGACTGCTCTGACGACCAAAGGCAAATATGTGGTTTCGGCAACCGACGATGCCTCGATCACCACCAAGGCCAAGTTGACGATGAAATCCACCGCCGATGCGTCGTTGGCGACCGACGCCAAAGGCTCGTTCACGGCGGCGTCCTCGCTGACGATTTCTAGTTCCGGCTCTGAGGTCTCCATCAGCTCTCCAACCAAAATCTCGCTGACTGTGGGCGGATCGAGCATCGTCATCGAGCCAGCGAAGATCACCATCCACAGCGTCGAGATCGGGATTAACGGCGATGCCAAGGCCACCGTCGCCGCGCCGGTCGCCCAGTTCGGCAAGGCCGGCGGTGCGACCACCGTGATCGGCAGTACGGTGGGCGTGCAGGGCACGGCGTCGGTCACGTGCAGCGCGATCGAGGTGACCGTCGACGCCAGCGGCGCAGCCAAAGTCAAAGGTACGACGGTTGACGTCAAAGGATCCGGGGCGGTCGCGATCGGCGGGGCCTCGGTGGGCATCAACGGCTGAGCTAACGTTTGTCCGCTAGTTCAATTTAATTTCTTCGCCCGAGACCACTACGTCGCCTCCAGCGCTCAGCGCCATCTCACCCCTGGCACGCAGCTCGATCGCGGTGGCGGCGATGGTCAGGCGGCCGGCGATTTCGAGCATCTGATCGGCTTGCGCCAAGCGCAGCACAGGGCCTTGAGCGGTGGGCACGATGGCGAGCAACGGCTTGCCGTCATGGTCTTGGATTTCGATCTGCTCGTCGCGGCGCAAGGTCACCGCGGCGGCGGTCAGCGCCGGTGCGGAACGCTGACGCAGGCCATCGAGAACGCCGATCACCACCAGCTCAGACCAGTTGCCGGGCTGCAACAGCAGCACGCGATCATCCCGCCGCACCACGATATGGGCCAGCGTCGGGACCCACACGTCACGCTCACGTGAGGCTTCACCCGAGCTCTCACCAGAACTCTCACCAGAACGAGAGCTGACACGCACCAGCACTCGCCCAGCAAGGTGCGGATGACGATCATCCAGGCAGTGGCCAACGACGACGCCGGCTGGCCGGCCGCTGACGTCTGCGGCGGGAACCGCTGCGACCGTGGCCGAGGCGATCATTTCGACCAGCCGCGCCGATGGCGTGACGGCTTCAGTGGTTGCAGGCAACGCCGATTCCGGTTCCGGCGTCATGACGATTTTTCCGCAGGCTGGACCGCCGCGATGCGTTCGCGGGCGGTCGGCGGCGCTGGGAAAGGCACCGGGGCATCGCCATCGAGTGCCGCCGTGATGGGGATGTGCTTGTGGATTCCGGGGATGAATGGCCGGGCGAGCGGGGCCTCGGCAGCGAACACCACGGTCATGATCAGATCGTCTGGGCGCACGACGAGGTGGTGCAACCGCGCCGCAACCCGGGTGGCGCGGCCCTCGATCGTGAAAGTGATGTCCGCCTGCGTCGCGGGGAGGATCACCTCAAGCGTGTGTCGCGCCGGGCTCAGTCCGACCAGACGTAAAGCCTGACCGGTCGCCGGGCGATCGATCGCCAAACCCTGACTGGCGCCTTGGAAAAATCGCGGGTCGCAGCCGTTGACCCGATTGCGCCGGTAATCAGCAGGCAGCAGGCCGCGGTGTATTTCCGGCAAGGTGCGGTCATCGGTCACCGGATACCAGGGATCTACTCCGGGCTCGAACCACCCGGCACGCGGGTACATCACCAGATTGGTCCAGTCGAGGCACCACGGCAGCGGCTGGCGCCACCACGCCGCGGGATCGCGGGTGATCAACCTTTCGGCAGTCAGCAGATCGCTGGGGTCCTCGAGACAGGGCGCGAACAATTTCGCCACCTCACCGGATTCGACGAGGTACCCGCGGCCGAATGGATTGCGTGGATACATTCCCGGATGATCGAATTTAGTGCGGATGGCAGATTCGATTTTTTCATTGTCGGTCATCGTCGCGATGCCGGGCACCGGCACGCGCCAATCGATGCCGCCGAAGGCTTCGCTCCACGCGAGTGGGATCTTGGTGAACGGTTCGGGCGCGCCGATCACCGGTCGGCCGTTGTGCCACGTGATCGCGCGTTGGCCGCTGACCGCGAGCTCTTTGGTCACCTTGCCCAGGGTCACCCCAGCGCGCATGCGGTCGACCGGATTGCCGCCCGCGGCGTGAACCGTTCCCTGGATCACCAAATCGGTGCGCGGTTTCATCAGCCAGAAATCACTGCCCCCAAGCTGCGGGCGGTCGACCTTGGGATCCCGCCAATCGTGCAACAACGGCTCGGGCTTGGTGCGCGTGCAGCGGCCGGTGTCGGGGTTGATCGCGTAGGTCAGCTTGAACAGCGCGTGGATGTGGGTCGTTTCGCCACGCAGCGGCATGAGCAGCAACTCGGCGTCATAGGTATCCCGGGCGATCACGCGGCTCATAGCTTCACCGGAATGCCACTGACTTGACCGGCACCGGTCGAGTCGCCACGGAAGAATGGCAGCGCGCCACCGAACACGAAACTTGGCGAACCAGCATCCGGGTTGGGGGTATAGGACACCGAGATATTGGCGAAGGGCAGGCCAATCGTGCCTGAGAGCGTCGCATTGCCGGTCAGCGCGCTGGTGCCGAAGCCGGCCAAGATCGATACCGGCGACAAGCCTTTCAACGCATTTCCCAGGGCGACTTGCCCAAAGGTGTTGCCCGGAAGTTTGCTGAAAAGGTAATCGGTGACGATCGACGCGACGGTGGTGATCAAGCCGACCAGCATATCGGTAAAGGTCATGCCGACCTGCAGGTTGTTGGTGACGCTGATCGCCGACCAGCACACCGGCACGCTCACTGGCTCGCCACAGCTCATCATCGGAATCGGTGGCAGGCCGATCCATTGCGCACAGGCGACTGACGTGCCATTCATCTTCACCGTGCTCGCGGCCATGATCGGCTTGCGGCTGGAAAATGGCCACATCATCGGATACCAAATATTTGGGGCCGGCGGCACCGTGATGTCGGGAATCATCATCCCGCAATCATGGCCATCGAGCGCGATCCACATGCCTTTGTGGGTGACCGGTTTCGCACCGTTGCTGAATTTGTTCTGGTTCATCGCGAAGCCGAGAGTCCACATGAACGTGGCAATCATCTCAACCGAAAACGTGGGCACTGCCGGTGGTACGACCGGTGGCGGCAGGAGCACCCCGTGCGTGAGAAAGCCGAATGAGAAATCGACGATGACGTTGACGTTGACCTTCATGAGGTGCTCCAGCCGTCTGCCAGACGCAGGCGGGCAACGCGCAGGTCACCTTCTGGCGGAGGTTCCTGCAAGGGCACGGGAACCGAGAAAAATCCTCGGAAAATCAGCTGGAAAGAGCGCTCTTCGGGCAACAACACGAGCATTTGCGGCAGCGCCTGGACACGTTGTTCGCGGCTCTCAGTCACGACATCCAGCCACACCTGTTGCGCGGGCAGCTTGAAGGTCCAACGCCCGTCGGGAGTCACTCCATCAACGGTCACCACGGTGTGCGCCGGGGGCACCTGCGGCAGGACCCAATCGGGATGCGCGCGATGAAACAGACCTGGTCCGGCCTTCGGGGTCTTCGGCTCGACCGGAATGCGCAGGCCGTGGATCGACGAGGTGGTGGGGACCGTCGCCCAACATGCGGGATCGGGATTATCCCCCCACGCTTTGACCGCGACCTGCGGATACTCGACATTGGGCAGCACGCGTGCGGCATCGAAGCGTGGATACGGCTTGGGCGATTTGAGGGCTTTGGTCATCCCATGAGCTTGCATGGTCGGATCGAAACCACGCCCCGCGGCATTGCGCACGTCGCAGACATCAACGAATGATTCGTGATCGATCTCAATCTCCGCCTGCCCACCAAAGGCACGGCTCCACGCCAACGGCATCGTCGTGAAGGGTGTGGGCGCACTGATCCGTTGACCGAATACACTCTTTTCCCAGCGCCGATCGCCGGTCACGAGCAGCTCACGACGCGCCGCTCCGACACTCATGGCAACTTTCATCTGGGTGCAGGCGACGCCCTTGGGCGCATGCGCCTGGCCCAACAGGATCACCTCGAAAGCCGGATCCGCGCGCAGGGTGTCGTCGCGCGGCAGCTCGCCGAGCAGCACGTCACCCGCTTGCGGATCCTTCCAGATGAGCGGCGTGTCTTTTACCAGGATCTTGGCCGGCTTTTGAGTTTCGAGCGTCGCCACGCCGTCCACCACGCGATACGTCATCTTGGCCACGAGCATTCCCGCGCGGGCATGATCGTAGCCCGGGATGGCGGAAACCGACAACAGGGCCGACACCGGATGGACGTTGCTCAATTCCATGTGAAGACCCCCTTCCTTAAGCCGTCTTTATTCGCCAGTGACCGCGAAGCCGTCGCCTGACAGGCCGACAACCAGCTTGGTGAGCTTCTGCCCCGCGCCCATGCGCGAGAGCAGCTCGGTGCTGATCAGCGGCATGAGGTTGCCGGCGATGATGTGGTCGACGTTGCGTGCGCCCGACTCGGCTTCGGTGCAGCGGGCGGCGACCGCGGCGATGACCTCGTCGGAAGTGACCAGCTCGACTTTCTGCGCGTCGCGCAAACGGGTCGCCATCTTGGCGATCTTGAGCCGGGCGATGTCCTGCAGCACCTCGGCCTTCAGCGGGAAGAACGGGATGATGGTCATGCGCGCGAGCAGCGCCGGCTTAAAATGCTTCGACAACTGCGGCCGGATCGCGGCGGTCAGCGCCTCGGCCGTCGGCATCTCGGAATCGTCACACGCCTGCATGATCAGGTCGGTGGCGAGGTTCGACGTCAGGATGATCGTGGTGTTGCGGAAATCGATCTCGCGACCTTCACCATCGGACAAGGTGCCCTTGTCGAACACCTGATAAAACAGATTCATCACTTCGAGATCGGCTTTTTCGACCTCATCGAGGAGCACCACCGAGTACGGCCGCTGGCGCACGGCTTCGGTCAGCACGCCGCCTTCGCCGTAACCGACATAACCAGGAGGCGAGCCGACCAGGCGTGAGATCGTGTGTTTTTCCTGATACTCGCTCATGTTGACCGTGGTCATGAAGCGTTCGCCGCCGAACAGCAGATCGGCGACCGCGGTGGCGGTCTCGGTCTTGCCCACGCCCGATGGCCCGACGAAGAGGAAGATGCCCATCGGCTGGCGGGGATCTTTGAGTCCTGATTTCGCTGCCCGCAAGCCGGTGGCGACCGCGCTCATGACGTGATCCTGGCCACGCACCCGCCGCCTAAGATCAGTTTCGAGAGTCAGCAATCTGGTTGCTTCGTCCTTGACCATCGAGCCCACCGGCACGCCCGTCCAATCGGCGATGACCCGGGCGACAACCGTCGGCGAGACTTCGATGTGGAGCAGCGGCTTGCCGGCTTGAATGCCGGCAAGGGTCGCCTGTGCCGCCGCAAACGCGGCAATCGCCGGTTGTTCGCCCGGCGCTTTTTCAAGCGCATTGCGCGCCGCGATCGCGACGTCGGCAGCCGTTTTTTCGGCCTGCCATTGCGCATGCAGACGCACCACTTCAGGCCGATCAACCGCCAGCCGCTGATCCAAGCCGGCAATCATTTCTGGATCGGCGGTGCCGCCGGTCGCCTGGTCGCGAGCGATGCTGGCGAGGGCTTTTTCGGCTTCTTGGATTCGCCGTTCGCAATCCTGCAATTCAGCGGGCTTGCTGGCGAGGGCGACCTTGACCCGGGCTGCGGCCGTGTCGACCAGATCGATGCCCTTGTCGGGATGCTGCCGGCCGCTGATGTAGCGCGCGCCCATTTCGGCGGCCGCAAACAGCGCATCGTCACGGATGACCACGCCGTGCGCTTTTTCATAGATCGGGCGCAAGCCGCGCAACATCGTGTGGGTGGTCGAGACGCTGGGCTCGTCGAGCTTGACCAATTGAAAACGGCGGGCGAGGGCAGCATCGCGCTCGAAATATTTTTTGTACTCGGCCCAGGTGGTCGCCGCGATCGTGCGCAGTTCGCCGCGCGCCAGGGCGGGCTTCAGCAGATTCGCCGCGTCGCCCATGCCTGCCTGGCCACCAGCGCCGATCAGGGTGTGCGCTTCGTCGATGAACAGGATCACCGGCTTGGGACTGGCTTTGACTTCATCGATCACGCCCTTGAGGCGGCTCTCGAATTCGCCCTTCACGCTCGCGCCGGCTTGCAGCAGGGAGAGGTCGAGGCCAACCAAACGCACGTCCTTCAACACGTCGGGGACGAAGCCTTCGACGATCATCAGGGCGAGGCCTTCGACGACCGCGGTCTTGCCGACGCCGGGTTCTCCGACGCAGATCGGGTTGTTCTTCCGCCGTCTGGCGAGGATGTCGACCATCTGGCGGATTTCCGGATCGCGGCCGAACACCGGATCGAGTTTCCCCTCTTTCGCCTTGGCCGTGAAATCAGTGCAGAACTTGGCCAGCATCGAGTCGCCCGCCGGGGCGCTTTGGCCCGCGACGCCGGGCGCCGAAGCTCCGAGAAATGCCGTCGGTTCGGTCGAGGTCGCAACCAGGGTGTCGAGTTTCGCCAGCAGCTCGGCGCGCGGGATCGGGGTCAGCAGCTCGGCCCATGAACCGGCGGTAAACCGGTCGACGTCACCGAGCAACGCGATGAGCACGCTGCCCGAGCGGATGTCACCGTGGCCGAGTTCGAGCGAGGCGACCAGCCACCCGCGCGACAGCAGATCGACGAGCAAGGGACTGAACACCGGCCGGCCACCACTGCCGGTACGCAGGCGATCCAGCTCGCGGGTGAGCGCGACGCGCACGCGGGCTTCCTCGATGCCGTAATGCTTGAGCAGCACTGCCAGATCGCCGCTGGGCAGATCGAGCAGCGCGAGCACCAGGTGCTCAACCGCGACTTCGGGATTGCCGCGCGAGACGCACATCCCGGCGGCGGATTCAAGTGCCCCGCGCAAGGGCTTGTTGAGGCGCGCGAGGAGCGATTTGAGATTGACGTCAGCCATGGTTTTTTTCCTGGTTCGGCAGCATGAGGCGGATGCGGTGTTCGCGGTGCGGGTCACCAACGAGGCGGGTGTCGTAGCCCAGGCGCGAACCCGGGCCGCAGCGCGCGGGCGCGATGTCAGCGCCGCTGACGACCACGTCGAGTTGGACGTCGAGCTGACCGGGATTGAACTCTGCGACCAGCGTCTGCAGGTCGCGACGCGCCGGACCACCGGGGAGATAGGCAGAGATTTCGGCCACCGAACGCGGATGCACCGCGACCCGGAAGGTCAGTCCGCGATTTCGTATAGCAGCGCCGAGCAGGGCGTCGCGGCCGAGCACGACATTCGCCGTGCCCAAGGTCGAGCGCTGATCCACTGCGACCCGGGTCCAGATCGGCACGCAGGATTCGACCTGCGCGCTGACTCCGGGAAACCACCAGCCGAGCGCGGCTTCGAGGCCGGCGGCCGAACCACCGCGCGACGCCAGGCTGCCGGCGCAGGCGAGCATGCTTGGAGCGCGCCCGGCTGCCTGGGGATCAGCCGGATCCTGGCCGAGCAGGGCCGCGAAATGCGCCTGATGGGCGTCACCCCGCAGCCGATATTTGCGCAAGGCGCGATACAAAAACGACAGCAGCCGGTGATTGATCAAATCAAGCAGCGCCCGCGCCGCATTGGGCTCGTCCAAGACCATCAGCTGTTCGGTGTAGGCCGTCGGCAAGGGCGAATTCTCGCCGTACAGCCCAAGCACTGACGTAGTCAGCACCCACGGCAGATCATCGCTTTTCGGCGCCTGGACGGCGATCACGTCGGCCGTCGGAAACGCGAGATCGAGGGCCGGCCGCAGGCGCACGGCTTCTTGCCCGGCCGGCCCGAGATGGCCGATCTGCGCAGCTCCGGGACGGGCCGATTCCAAGGCCTCGATCGCCTCGGCCAGCGAGAACCGCGCCGGGCGCTGGCGTACCGCGGTGATCACCGCTGCCGGCGTCGTGGCGGGACTGGCCTGGACGGCAGGAGTTGATTCCGCGCTCACGTCGCCACTCAGCGTAAAACCGCGGCGCCCGCGCGCGGCGCATGGTGAAGGACATCGCCCGAACCCAAGCCGCGCACGGTCAAGCGGGTGAAGCAATTGAGAGAAGCGTGCTCGGCGAGGATGCCATCGAGGAGCATGCCGAGCAGATGCAATTCGCCCGGGCCGTCGAGGCGATCGTCATGCACGGTCAGCTCGGCATCCAGTCCGCGCAACGGCACGCCTTGCACCACCCGCGTCGCGGGTCCGATCGTGAAATCGCCAAGCGCCCCCGACAGCCGGCGCAAAGCTGCCCGGGCCTGCTGATCGGCATGCGCCCGGGGATGATGCAGCTCAAGCAGACGGCGCAGCGCGGTGACATCACCCAGGCCAGACACGTTGCCGGCGAGTTGCGCGATCACCCGCCATTCCTGACCCGCACCCAGGTCAGCCGGACATCCAGGAATCGGCTTGGTCAAATTCTTCAACCGCACCCCCGGCGGAACCTCGGGGCCGGCTTGATCCAGCTCACCCGGGGCCAGGGAATCAGGCAACCGGCGATTGGTGCACAGCAGCCGCAGCGAGAGCGTCTCTTCGGCTTCGGCGTGCGCTGCGGTCGCGGTGAACCAGCAGTCATGGCCCTGTTCAACCACCGCCGGTTTGCGCCGCAGTAGATACGTGCCGTAGTCCTTGCTGGTGTCGCCGCTGGTGGCGCCAGCGCCGCGTTCGCGTGCAACCTGATGATGCGCGTACCACGCCCGGGGCTTGGTACGGCCGCGCACCAGGCCTTGGACAGCGATCAGCGAATGGATTTCAGCGCCATGCGGATCGATGCTCGACGGCTGCAGGCGGTATTCGCGGCGCTGGGGATCGAGGCTCAAGGGGTCAGCGTCGTGCTCGAACAGATTGACTGCGACGGTGCAGCCCAGCAGGAGATTCGCCGCGTCGATCTGCGGCATTCCGGCGGGCGCGTCGTGCAATTGCAGGCACAAGGTCCAGCGCCGGGCTTCACCCAATGTCGCCAGGCCCTGCAAGCCGACGAGGTCCGCAAACAGTGACCGCGGCGGACAGGCGAGATGCTCTTGCAGGGCAAGATGCGCCGGAAACGCCGCGCCGGGCACCGCAAACAACGGCTCTGCGCGATCGAATACCACCGGCTCGATGGCCGCCCCACGCAACGGTCGGCGCACGCCTCGGTCATCCTCGACCACTATCGAGGTCACCTGGCGGATGAGCAGGCGATGGAGGCTGGCGGCGAGCGAAAAGGGTCCGTGGCAATGCAGCCGCAAACGGCTCAACGGCACCGTCGCCGCAGTCAGGCCCTCGGGCACGGTCAGGCCGATGCGTAATTCGGCGCCAGCACCCAGGCGCAGCTCGACGCGCTCGATGCGCACAGGAGGGAGGTCGACGGCCGAGGTCGTGCGAAAGCGGCAACGCACATCGTGGATCGGCAGTGACGACACCGTCGCGCCATGCGGCACCCGATGATGATCGCGGTCATCAGGTCGCGCCGGCGCGGCCTGCACGACGACCGTCGCCGGCAACGGACACAACCATTGCGGCCAGAAGCAGTCGATCAGCGCATGGGTCAGCTCGGGAACCTCATCGTCGAGCTTTTGGCGAATGCGCGCGCCGATGAAGGCCACGCCTTCGAGCAGCCGCTCGACATCGGGATCGGTCCCGACCTCGCCCAGCTGGCCGGCGATCTCGGGATGAGCGCGGGCGAACTCGCGCCCGAGATCACGCAGGTAACCCAGCTCGTCGAGATAATGGCGATTGAGCATAGGACCGGGAGCTAGCTGTTTATTGAAAAGGTGGTCAGCAAAAAGGAGTTTGGGGGAATTTGGGGAAAATTGCCCAGAAAACAGCCATCACGACAGTGACATGCGCCCATCCGGAGTGACCGCGGTGGTCAGCGAAATCGGGATCCGCCCTGGGCCGATCAGGCGCGCCGCGATCTGGAAGGACAACGCCAATTCACCATTGCTGGGCATCGCCCGCACCACGACTTCGGTCAGCCGAGGTTCGAAACGCTGGATGCAACGACGAATCGCCGACAACGCGCCTTCGCGCGAGGACGGCCAATTCTGTAGCAGATCCTGCGGCGATGGCAGACCCAGGTCACGTTGCGCCTGGGCCGCACCTTCACGAGAATTGAGGATCCGCCGCAAATTGAACAAGACCGAACGCACGACCGCCGCATCGTGGTCGCCGCCGATGCCATCACGGACACCCGATCGGCCATCCGATGCGGCCAGACGCTCAAGCAGGGCAACGCGAGGAGTCGGGGGCATGATCGTGGATCAGTGGCAAGCCGGCAGACACGCTGCCGGCTTGCCGCCGAGGCTCACTTCTTGTCGAGCTTGCCGACCAGCGACAGCGTGAAGCTGGCGCCCATGTACTTGAAATGCGGCTGCACTTTCAGGCCGACCTTGTACCAGCCGGCTTCGCCCGGCACGTCTTCCACGCTGATCAACGCCGAGCGCAAGGGCCGGCGATTACGAACTTCGGGCGCGGGATCTTCCATGTCGGCGACATACTGGCCGATCCAGGTGTTGAGCTCGCGGACCAGGGTCGACTTGTCTTTCCAACTGCCGATCTGCTCACGCTGCAGCACCTTGATGTAGTGCGCCAAGCGGTTGACGATGAACAGGTAGGGCAGCTGAGTACCCAACCGATGGTTGGTCTCGGCGGCTTTACCTTCAGCCGACTGGCCAAAGGTTTTGACCTTCTGGCAGCTGTTGGCGCTGAAGAAGCAGGCGTTGTCAGAACCTTTGCGCATCGATAGGCCGATGAAGCCCTCTTCGGACATTTCGTATTCGCGGCGCTCGCTGATCAGGACTTCGGTCGGGACCTTGGTCTGGATCTCGCCCATCGCCTCGTACTGGTGCAAGGGCAGATCTTCGACCGAACCGCCGGATTGCGGACCGATGATGTTCGGGCACCAGCGGTACTTGGCAAAACTGTCGGCCAAGCGCGAGGCCAGGGCGAACGCGGTGTTGCCCCACAGGTAGGACTCGTGCTCGCCTTTCACTTCTTCTTCAAAGGCGAAGGCCTTGACCGGAACGTTGTCGGCACCGTACGGCAGACGCAGCAGGAAGCGCGGCGCGGTCATGCCAACGCTGCGCGAGTCATCGCTCTCGCGGAAGGACCGCCACTTGGCGTACTGCGGACCTTCGAACAGCGCCTTGAGGTCGTTGAGGCCGGCGAGCTTGGTGTAGCTGTCGACGCCGAAGAACTTGTGCGAGGCCGAAGTCAGGAATGGGGCGTGGCCCATGGTCGCAACGGACGCGACCTTTTGCAGCAGCGCCACATCCTGGGCACCGGCGGTAAACTCGTAGTTGCCGATGATCGCGCCGTAGGGCTCGCCACCGAACTGGCCGTACTCAGCCGTGTAGACCTGCTTGTACAGACCCGCTTTAGTGATGTCCGGCGCGTCATCGAAGTCAGCTTGCAGGTCATCGCGCGAGACGTTGAGCAATTCGATCTTGTTGTTTTCGCGGAAATCGGTGCGGTCGATCAGCAGCTTGAGGCCACGCCACGAGCTTTCGAGTTTCTGGAATTGCGGGTGGTGCATGATCTTGTTGACCTGCGCTGACAATTTCTTGTCGAGCTCGGCGATCATCTGATCAACCGCAGCCTTGTCGGCCTTGGCCTGTTGACCACCGCTGGCAAGGATCTGCGACACAAAGGCTTCGACCCCTTTACGGGCCAGGCTGTAACCTTCGTCATTGGGTGCCAACGAGGTCTGCTGCATGATCTGATCAAGCAGCGAGCCATCAGCGGCGGCGGCAGCCTGGGGCTGCGTCTGGCGTTCATTGTCCATTGGTTGTTCCGTTGCGCTTTTGGGTGGTTTTCAAGGGGCTCAAGCAGGCTTCTGATCAGTGCCGAGTTCATCGAGAATCGCCTTGCGCGAGGTCTCATCCTGAATGATCGCGAGGATCTTTTTACGGAATGCGGGGATGTTGCCGAGCGGCCCCTTCAAGGCGTTGAGGGCTTCACGCAACTCAAGCATCTGCGCCAATTCGGGCACCTGACGGGCCACCGATTCGGGCTCTAAATCCTTGAGCGACGACACCTTCAACGACACCGCCATCTCACTGCCATCGGCAGCGAGGGCATTGGGCACGTTGAGGTCGAGCTTAAGTTTCTGGCTCGCCATCACTTCGCCGAAATTGTCTTTGGTGACGTTGATGGCCTTGCGTTGTTCCACCGGCGTGGCGTCGGCCCGCTGGGTGAAATCGCCGATGACCAATTGCTTGAACGGCAGTTCCTTTTCTGACTGAGCGCCACCGGTGTCCGTCTTATAGACGATGTTAACACGCTCTTTGGGCGCGACCGAACCTTCTTTGGCCATGATGAACTCCTGGGTGGATCAGGGGAATACCTCTCGCACCCCCACCGTCAAGGTCGAGCGTCGCATGATGTGGATCCTATGAAGGGTAGATGATGCAACAGTCGCCCCCTTGACCCCATGCGAGTCGCTCCTAGGAAGTGAATCTCTCTCACCACCGACCATTCCGCGAGGATTCCCATGGCTGAAACCGTTCATCTTTTCCTTAAATCCAACGGCAACGATATCGCGGGTGAAAGCACCCAGATCAGTGCAGGTCGTGAAAACTCGATCGAAGTGTTGTTTCTCGACTTCAACGTGGCGACTGCGCGCGACGCAGCTTCGGGCATGGCCTCCGGCCGCCGGCAGTACAAGCCCCTCGCCATCCGCAAGCGCATCGACAAGGCAACCCCGTTGATTCTCAAATCGTTGAGCAACAACGAAGTCATCGAAGGTGTTTTCAAATTCTACCGGCCAAGTCTCGAAGGCGACGGTACCACCGAGCAATTCTACACGATCGAGATCAAAAAGGGTCGGGTCGCGAGCCAGCGATTGGTGCTCCCCGACACCGACGGAACGACCACCCATTCTCAGGCGCCGATGGAGGAGATTTCCTTCACCTTCGCGACGATCGTGATGACCTACACCAACGGCGGCATCACTCATCAGGATTCATGGGGCGAGGGCGGCGGGCACGCGTAAGCCGGCACGCGATTTCCCTCAGCTGAAATCAGCTGATTTCAGCTGTGAGCCGTTGGCGGACTTTTCCGCCAACGGCTTTTTTTTCGTCGTCTCTTACGCCCAGTGGTTGACCGGACCACGTCCGCGGCCGAGTCCAGGAGCGGTCGCAATCGCCTGGGCGATGAATGCCTTCGCTCCCAACGCGGCTTCGGCCAACGATTGGCCAAGCGCCAAATACGCGGTGATCGCCGCTGCAAACGTGCAGCCGGAGCCGTGCAGATGCGTGGTCGCGACCCGTATCCCAGGCAGCACGGTGTCGCCGGCCGGCTCGACCAAGATGTCATGTGCGGCGTCCGAAGATCCGAAATGAGACTCTCCCCCGCCTTTGAGCAGCACCGCGCGCGCGCCGTGGGCGAGCAGCCAACGTGCCGCCGTCAGGGCCTGATCGGGCGTGGTCACCGGCAGGCAGCTGAGCGCCGCCGCCTCGAACCAATTGGGGGTGATCACCGTCGCCATCGGCATCAAGTGATCCCGCAACGCGATGATGGCTTCGGGCTTTGCATCCACATCGACCAAGAGGTGGCCGTGTTTGGAAATCAGCACGGGATCAGCCACCAGCGGAATCTCGGGGCAAGCCTTCAACCGTTGGGCGACCGCGTGGATGAGCGCGGCCGAGCCGAGCGCGCCGGTCTTGATCGCGGCCGCGCCGATGTCGCTCAACACTGCATCGATCTGCTGTTCGACGAGCCTCACCGGCAACACGTGCACGGCCATCACGCCGGTGGTGTTTTGCGCGGTGATCAGCGTCACCGCCGATTGGCCATAGACTCCCAGCCGATGAAACGTCTTGAGATCAGCCTGGATTCCCGCCCCGCCGGATGAATCCGAGCCGGCGATGGTGAGCGCGCTGACCGGCTTATGACTGGCCGGCTTATAAATAGGGGTCACGCCGCCGGCTCCTCGCCCGGATTGCGATGGGTTTCGGCTTCGACCGCGTGCTGCCGTTCGTGCAGTCGGCGGTACGTGCCCGCGTGGGCCAGCAATTCGGCATGCGTCCCGCGCTCAGCAATGCCGCCGCCGTCGATGACCAGGATCTGGTCGGCAGCCTGGATGGTCGACAGACGATGGGCGATGACAAACGTCGTGCGCCCGGCGCGCAGGCCGACCAACGCCGCTTGGA
>JANYGY010000093.1 GCA_025362255.1 Planctomycetales bacterium | reverse complement strand
GCCAACACGCTTTCCAGATTGCTGGATTCAGCAACGACCATCAACGGCCTGCAAGAGTCCGCAGATCAATCGGATCGCCTTGCTGCGCACGGTAGAAATAGCGTTGGTAGAAAAGATCTTTGACGTGCACGAAGCCGATCGGCTTTTCAGGATCCTGATCGATCAGGGGAAAGCGCGAAAAGGGCCACGTGCCGAGGAATTCGAGGGTGTCCTTCCAATGCAGATCGGCGAGCAGGCAGCGCACCTGGCTGCGGTGCCGCATCGCATCTTTGACCGTCAATTCGCCGAACTCGAAAATGTTCTCCATGAACAGCAGCCGGCGGAAGCTCATCAGCCCGTGTTCCTGGCTCTGATCCAACAGGATGCGCAGTTCGTCCTCACTGTGCGGCGTCTCGACGGTGTCTTTGCGCAGGCCCATCGCACGCAGCAGCAATTGGGCGGACGTGGTCAGCAGCCACAACAGCGGATACAGCGCGTGATGGCACCAGAGCATCGGCCGGGCAGTGAACAACGCGCACTTTTCGGCATAGCGGAAGGCCAACGATTTCGGCAGCAGTTCGCTGGCGACGATCACCAGATAGGTCGCGATCAGAAAACCGAAGGCATGACCGATGGCCTTGATCATCGCGGTGTCGCCGAAGATGCGCGCCAGGCCATGCTCGATCGGCGCGGCGATACCGCCTTCGATGATGATGCCGATGCCCAGGGTGGCACCGGTTATCCCGACCTGCACGACCGACAGGTATTCGTCGATGTTGCTTTGGATCCGCTGGATGATCAGCGCCCGGCCATCGCCGGCCGCGATCAATTCCTCGACCCGGCTACCGCGCACCCGCACCAGGGCGAATTCGGCGAGGACGAAAAAGAAATTCATCGCCAGCAGGAATATGCCCAACAACCACAGCAGCAGATCGTCCACTTACAGCTCCATCACTCGCAAGGTGCCCTGCCAGGCGTCCTTGAGCGTGGTCAGCGGGGCCGTGAAGGCGGTGCCGAAGCCACGGATGCGCAGTTCCGGTTCAGGAATCGTGCGCCCCAGCATGGCGTGCGGCACGACCTTGAGGATCGCATGCGCGAGGGCCAGTTTGGCCGGTGGGATCGTGAGCACGATGCGGCTTTGCGATTCGCTGAATAGCACGCGATCAAGCGTCGATAGACCCTCGATCGGCGCCTTGCCTAGATCCAGATCCATGCCGAAGCCACCGGCAAACGCCATCTCAGCAAGGGTCACGCCCAAGCCACCGTCAGAGCAATCATGAGCTGCATTGACAAAGCCGGCACGCACCACCGCCGACACCGCATCGAGCACCGGCTTGGACAAGGCCCGGTCGACCTTGGGCACGATGCCGCCCGTCGCGCCGAGGAGATTGAGGAATTCGCTGCCGCCGAGTTCATTGCGCGTGATGCCGACGACGATCACCAGATCGCCGACCGCTTTGACATCCATGGTCACCGCCTGCTTCACATCCGGCATCACGGTCAACGCGGTGATCAGCAGGGTGTGCGGGATCTTGATCGTTTTGCCGGCGAAACTGAATTCGTTCGAGAGGCTGTCCTTACCGCTGACGAACGGTGTGCCGTAATACATCGCCAGATCATAGCACGCTTCGCAGGCTCTGACCAAAGCGCCGAATACCGCCGGATCGGTGCATTTGGCCCACGAGAAATTATCCAGGATCGCGACCCGATCGATCGGCGCACCGACGCACACCAGGTTGCGCAGAGCCTCTTCGATGCCGGACGCTGCCGCATGATAGGCGTCGGTGTCGCTGAAGTTGGTGTTCAAGCCGCAGGCGACCGCGACGCCCCGGTCGTTGCCCGGGATCGGGGCCACGACTGCGGCGTCCGACGGACCATCGTGAGCCACGCCGACCAACGGTTTGACGATCGAACCGGCCTGGACCTCGTGGTCGTACTGGCGGATGACCCACTCTTTGCTCGCCACATTTGGCCGCGCCAACACCTGGTGGAGGGTCTTGGCGAGGTCAGCGGGAACCGCGTAGACGGCTTCGCGTTCGACCGGCGGCGTGAATACCGCTTGGCGTTTCAGGCGCGGCACCCCGTCGTGCAGGAAGTGCATGTCGAGATCGGCCATCCGCTCGCCATGCCAGAACAGCTCGAGCCGGCGGGTGCCGCTGACTTCGCCGAGGTCGGTCGCCTCGACATCTTCCGCGGCGAAGATCGCCAATACTTCCTTGACGTTTTCCGGGCGCACGGTCATCACCATGCGCTCTTGCGATTCACTGATCCAGATTTCGGGATAGCTGAGACCAGCGTATTTCAGCGGCACCCGATCGAGGTGGATGCGTGCGCCATGTTCGGCGCTGATCTCACCGCACGCCGACGACAGCCCACCCGCACCGCAATCGGTTGCGGCTGTGAACAGACCCTTGGCGCTGCATTGCAGCAAGGTGTCCATCACCCGCTTTTCTTCGATCGCGTTGCCGATCTGCACCGCACCCGAGGACACGACCTCGGACTTGTCGGTCAATTCAGCGGAACTGAACGTTGCACCATGGATGCCATCGCGGCCAGTGCGCCCGCCAGCGACGATCAGGTGGTCGCCGATCAGCGCCGCCTTTTCAATGCGATCTTTCGGAATCAAGCCGCCAGTGCCGCAGAAGACCAAGGGATTGCCGACAAATCGCGAATCGAAACGAATCGCGCCGTTGACCGTCGGGATGCCCATGCGGTTGCCGTAATCACGCACCCCATTGACCACGCCGCGCATCAACCGCCGCGGATGGATGGTGCCCGGCGGCAAGCTCTCCGTCGACGCATCGAGGTCGCCAAAGCAAAAAACGTTGGTGTTGAAGATCGGTTTGGCGCCCAGGCCGGTAGCGATCACGTCACGGATGACGCCGCCGAGGCCGGTGTTGGCGCCGCCGTATGGCTCGATCGCCGAAGGCCGGTTATGCGTCTCGACCTTGATGCAGACGCCGTTTTCAGCGTCGAATTCGATGACTCCGGAATTGTCCTTGAACACCGACAGGCACCACGTCCGGGCCAGATCGGTAGTCGCCTTGGCGATGGTCTGCTTGAGCAGATTGTCGATCACGCGGGTGGTGATCGGCCCAGCAGCCCCGGTAGGTCCGGTGTATTCGACCAGGCCCTTCAACGTCTTGTGAACGCAGTGTTCGGACCACGTCTGGGCCAAGGATTCCAATTCGATATCCGTGGGGTTGCGGCCTTCAGTGCGGAAATACGCCTGGATGGCCTGCATTTCGTCGAGAGTCAGGCTGAGGCACCCGGACTGGGACAAGGCCATCAGCCCGGCGGGATCCAGGCGCGCGAGATCGATCTCGGTGCGGACCTGCTTTACCTGACCACCGGGGGCTTTGAGGCGGACGGCCTCAGTCGGATCGATGACGGCTTCTTCGATCGCCTGATTGGCGAAGGCCTTCCAGGCCAACAGCTGGCACTCGGCATCGGTGGCTCCGGCGATGTCGATGCGCGTGCCGACGCGCACCAGGTTCAGATTCACGCCGAGGTCTTTGGCGCCCTTGATCACGGAAGCCTCGACCGGATCCATCACCCCGGTCTTGCGCTGGATCTCGATCACCCGCCGACCGGCGGCAGAAGGGACTGGCCCTGCCGTAACGACGGCCCGTTCGGTCACTGGGTCGGCCAACAGGCGCGCGACCTTGGCCAGGCCCTGATCGTCAAAGTCGCCCTGCACGACGAAGTATCGGCTCTTGCGCAGGTCGGTCAGCGCAAGCCCGAGGAGCTTGGCTTCGTGGACCAGATGCGGGTCGATGCTTGATTGGGCGGGGAGGACGTCGATTCGGGCGGTCTTCATGGCGGGCAGCAGAGTATGGCGACCCGGGCACGGGCCAGCGGTGAGCCGGTGGCGGATTGGTGAAGGTTGCAGATTGCAACTTGGCGTCAGCAGGTCTCCACGCAGCATCGACACGACAGCACCCAGCACTCTTTCAGCCCCCCGATCAACCAACCAAAATGAGCGAACCTCGACCATGCCTGATCCTTTCAAAGCCTACGACATCCGCGGACTCTATCCCCAAGAACTGAACGAATCCTTGGCCTACCAGATCGGCAACGCCACCGCCCAGGTGCTGAAGTTGACCGGTAAACGCTACACCGTCGGGCGCGACATGCGGGTGTCGGGACCGACGCTGAAACAGGCGTTCATCAAAGGTCTGGTCGATGCCGGCGTGATCGTCATCGATATCGGAATGGTGTCGACGCCGACCGTTACCTTCAGCATGCATCACCTCGATACCGCTGGCGGCGCGATGATCACCGCCAGCCACAATCCCGCAGGGTATGGTGGCGTGAAAATCACCGGCCCGGGCTTCAAACCAGTGGGCGGCGGCAGCGGCATGGAAGAAATCGAGACCATCGCGCGGTCGGCAGTGATCGTCAAAGCCCCCGGCGGCAGGGTCGAAGAGACGGTCACGATCGACGCCTATGCGACTTTCTTGGCAAAATTGTGGGCCCCCAAGCGGCCGATGAAGATCGTCGTCGACGGCGGCAACGGCATCATCGGCACCCTCTTTCAGCACCTCCTGCCCAAGCTGCCGAATCTGACCCTGATCCCCCTCTATTTCGATCCCGACGGCCGGTTTCCGAATCATGAGGCCAACCCGTTGAAGAACGAAAACCTCAAAGATCTGGTGGCGAAGGTCAAAGCTGAAAAGGCTGATTTTGGCGCCGGATTCGACGGTGACGGCGACCGCTGCGCGCTGGTCGACGAGTTGGGCGGAATCATCACCTGCGACCTGACCACCGCCCTGCTCGCCCAATATTTCCTGGCCAAAGAACCAGGTGCGACGGTCGCTTACGACCTGCGCTCGTCCAAGGTCGTGCCCGAATTCATCCGCGGTCTCGGTGGCATCCCGGTCGAAACCCGCGTCGGGCACAGTTACATCAAGCAGACCATGAAGGAGCACCACGCGATCCTCGCCGGTGAGCTGTCCGGGCATTACTATTTCCGCGATTTCTTTGGCGCTGATTCCGGCCTGTATGCGTTCCTCCTCCTGGGAAACATCATCAGCGGATCGAATTCGCTCGCCGGCTTGATCAAGCCGCTGACCAAGTATTTCCACACCGGCGAGATCAACTTCAAAGTCGCCGATGCGGCGAAAGTTTTTGCCAAGGCGAAAGCCCTCACCGGCGGCACCATCGAAGAACTCGACGGCATCACCGTGCGCTACGCCGATTGGTGGTTCAACCTGCGCGCTTCGAACACCGAACCCGTCGTCCGCCTCAATCTCGAAGCCGACACCGCCGCCCTTCGTGATGCCAAACTGGCAGAAATCACCGCCCTGATCACGGGGTGATCCAAAAGACCCATGGGCGGCCCGCCCATGGGTCTTTTGCCTAAAGTAGCATGGGCGGCCCGCCCATGGGTCTTTTGCTTAAGCGGGATGCAACGTGCCGTTGACCAAGGCCATCCGGCGATCGGCCCGTTCGGCGATCGCCGGATCATGCGTCACCAACACTACGCTGGACCCTTCGGCGCGGCTGAGTCCCAAAACCAGATCGAGCACCACCGCAGCGGTGACCGGATCGAGATTACCAGTCGGCTCATCCGCCAGCAGCAGGGCCGGCCGAGGAAGCAGCGCGCGGCAGAGGGCCACGCGTTGACGCTCGCCGCCTGACAGCGTGCGCACGTCGCTGCGTTCACGGCTGGCCAGTCCGACTCGCTCAAGCAGCTCCAGCAGGCGGGTACGCGCAACCGCGGGGGCGAGGCGCGCCGTACGGCCGGACATCAGGATGTTTTCACCGACCGTAAATTCCGGCAGCAGATGAAACGCCTGGAAAACAAAGCCGATGCGGGTCGCGCGGACGGTGGCGGTCGCGGCTGGCGAGCGGCCGGTGACTTCATCGCCATCGAGGCGGATGATTCCCGAATCGGGCCGGTCGAGCAGCCCAAGACAATGCAGCAACGTGCTTTTCCCGGTGCCCGACTGACCGCGGATGGCGACCACTTCGCCGCCGGCGACCGCGAGATCAAGCCCACTGAGCACCGGTAAACCGGGATAGCCTTTGGTCAGGCCGCTGACTTCGAGTCGCAGGTTCATCCGCCCTCACGCAGGATTTCAACCGGGACGATGCGCGACGCGCGCCACGCTGGCAGCGCCACCGCGATCACGCCGACGACGCTCATCACGGCGATGAAGAATAACGGGATCAGGGGATCAAAACTGGTCGGGGCTTCGGGGGTGTAGATCACGTCTTGGGGAAAGAGCGGCATATTCAGAGCTTTGCTCAGCGGATTCAAACCCGCGAGGACCCCCCACCCCAGCGCCCAACCGCTCATCCCGCCCAGCACGCAGGCTGCCAAGCCGGCCATCAGGAAAGCTCCGGCGATATCGCGGCGGCGCGCCCCAAGGCCCAGCAACACCCCGATATCATGGCGTTTTTCGGCAACCAACGTCGAGAACACGGCGTAGACGATGAACACCGCAATGGCTTGGATCGCGATCATCACCAAGGCCATGATGTTACGCTGCAGTTCCAGGCTTTTGACCATGTTGCCGCGACGCTCTAACCACGTGTCGACGCGCAGGCCGGTGGCCGCCTGCACGGTTGCTGACAGCGGCTTGAGCGCCGCGTTGGGACCTGCGGCGATGCGCCAGCCGCCGACTTGCTTCGGCTGACCACCTCTGCCCTGATAACCGGCAAGCAGTTGTCCGTGACCCAAGGGGATGAGCACCGCAAAGCGATCGATTTCGAGAATCCCGGTGCCGATCGTATCTGAAATCTCAGCACTGATCTTGGTCCCGGTCCCCGCCGCGACCTGCACCGGCATGCCGACGCGGATGCCGCTGGCATAGAGGACTTCACGTCCCGTGACGACGCCGATCGGAGGCCGTTGACGTGGTGGCATCGGCATCGGACCAACCCCCATCGCCGCCGCGACATCGAGTCCGGTAAGCGCCAGATGCGCCCGCCACGTGGGGGTCAGGAATCCAGTTCCGCGTTCGGTCGGGGCCAAAGCCGGAGCTGATAAATTTTCCACTGGAGGCGTGTGCAGCATCGCCGGAGCCAAGCGCCCGATCGCGGTATCCGCAGCCCAGTCGACCCCATCGATCAACGCCGGCACGCCCTGGTCGCTTTCGTTGCGCGCCAATCGCGGCACCAGCAAGCCGTACTGCGAGACGAACGGCGCAATCTGAGCAACGCCTGGAATGTTGGCGAGCGTAGTGCGGGCATTTTGCGTGTCGGGAATGCCATCGCCAAACCACATCGACGTCGCGGTCAGGTCGCTTTCGTTGGCCCGCGCTTGGCGCGTCGTGACATCGAGAAAGCCCTGCATCACCCCGATCACCACCACCGGCACCGCAACGGTCAGCGTGATGGCGATGAATGCCAACCACGCCGCACGGCGTTTGCACAGGTAGCGCCATCCAAGATGCCAGGCAAGCATGGCTACGGGTGGTATCGACGACGCTGGGCCGCGCCAGCGCAAGCGAGCACCGAGAGCGGCGAATCACTCATTGAAGGCAGCTGGCTCGACGTGTGCCAGTTCGGCCAACAACGTTGCCAGGGCCGCCGGACTCGCGGCGACAAAGGGAACCTTCTGGCCGGTGTACCCAGTGAGCCGAAATGGGAACACGTCATGGCCAGTCAAACCGGTAACCCGACCGCCGGCCGCCAAGACCACCGCCGCAGCCGCGGTGACATCCCATAATTTGCCATTGAGGGTGATCGCACCGCACGCGGTTCCGGCGCCAACCTGGACGCACTCCAAGGCCGCCGAACCCATCATCCGCAACTTCCATGGACAGATGGTCAGCAGACGCACGGCCCAGCGTGGCAGGCTGCCATGAACCAGCAGATTGCTCGTCACCATCAACAGGCTCTGCGGGCCGGGTTGCTCGCTCTGAGCGGTGATCGGCAACCAGGATTCCCCGCGCACCAGCCACGCCCCGACGCCGTGTTGCCCGACAAAGGTTTCGTCGCGGGCGATGTCGTGAACCACGCCAAGCACGGGCATTCCGTCGACCAGCAACCCGATGCACACCGCGCAGGCTCCGAAGCCGGCAATGAAGTTGTTGGTGCCGTCGATCGGATCGATTACCCACACCCGGTTGCCGCCGGTCGACGCGCGATTGGTGATCGCCGAGCCATCATCGTTTTCTTCGCCGATGATCCCGTCGGCGGGAAACCGGCGCGTGAGTTCTTCAACAATCAAACGCTGCACCGCGCGATCGCTTTCCGTAACCGCTTCTTCGCCGCGCTTGAGCTGACGCGCCACGTGACCGAACTGGGCGCGGGCCAGGTCGCCGCCACGGCAACCGAGTTCGACCAGCCAATCGATGTCGATGTTCATGGCCGCACGGTGCGGGTGGGATGATGAACGCCATCTGCACCTTCACAGGCCGAGAAAAGCCATTGTGATTTGTTCGCCTACCGCCCCGTTTTTCTGGAAAACCGCCCATGACTACCACTGCCCTGATCCTCGCCGCCGGTAAAGGCTCGCGCATGGGATCCGACCTCGCCAAAGTCCTCCATCCGCTGGCGGGTCGGCCCTTGGTCATGCATGTGCTCGACACCTGCGTCGAATTGAAGGTGGCGCAAAAGGTCATCGTCGTCGGCCACCAACGCGCGGAGGTCGAAATGATGACCGCCGCCTGGTTACCGACCTGCGTCGTGCAGGATCGTCAGCTGGGCACCGGCCACGCGGTGCTAGTCAGCGAATCGGTGGTCACCGGCGACCTGGTTCTCGTGCTGTGCGGCGACTGTCCGATGACCCCCGCGAGCCTGCTGGCCGAGCTGCTCGCCAAACACTTGGCCAGCGGAGCAGCGTGCACCGGCGTAGCTGCCCGGATGCCTGATCCGACCGGCTATGGCCGGATGATCACCGACGCCGCGGGCCGCTTGGTGAAGATCATCGAGCACAAAGATGCCGACGAAGCAACGCGCCGAATCGACTTGGTGAACAGCGGCATCTACGTGTTCAACCGCCGCGACCTCTTCCGCTGCCTGCATCTGATCAAACCCGACAATGCCCA
>JANYGY010000267.1 GCA_025362255.1 Planctomycetales bacterium | reverse complement strand
TTGCCCGACGCTTGAACCTGGAAAACGCAGTTGCAGCCCATCTGCGGCGTTGCCCAATACTCGAAATGGCGCTGCCATTCCGTCGCATCGGGCGCCTTGCATATGGACCACACCTGCGTTTCCAGTACACCTCGCTGGGGTGCTGAAGAAAAGACGGGAACGCAGAAATGTGCGGTATTTTCAAAGGATTGACGACTCCAACTGCTTTTTTCAGCTTGAAATGGGGCGACCATTTCAAGCGTCGGGCGCACTCATGCAGCTTGGCTGCTCATGCGATTTTGAGCAATTTTTTTTGTGCGGTTGCGCCAAAAAAATCAGGGCGCGGCTCTGACTCTTCCTTCGCGGGCGAGAAATCGGATCACCGGCTGGGCGCCCAGTGGTGACAGGCGGGGTTGCAACTCTCGTGCAATCACGCGCAAGGGTGTCGGGCTGAGCGTCGCCGCATCGAACACCGCAGCGGTCACCCGGGATTGAAGCAGTGGATCCTCGTCCATCGCCAGGCGGCCGGTGGCCTGGGCAGCCAGGCGATCGACCAGGGATTCGAGAATCGCCTGCGCCCGCTCCGGCCGCGCTCCGTTTGCTTCGGCGCCCGCACCTTCGACGACTGCCAACAGCGCGCGCAGCACCATCGGGTCGGTCGTGGTACCAGCGACCTGGACCCACGCCTGGGCCGATGAGCCAGGTTCTGCCAGCCACCGCAACACGCTATCGCGTTGCAGCCAAGCGGGCATTCGTTGCAGCAGCGTCACCTCATCGCCGACGAAGGTGGGATCAGCGACCAGCCGCCGGGCGAGCAATCGATCTTCCGCCTGCGTTGAATCCGCGAGGCGAAAAAGTTCGAGCAGATTCCATTCCCCGCTGGCAAGTTTCTTTCGCGGCGTCCACAGCAACCGTTGGTCGGGCTTGATGACTGGCGGCTCTCCAGCATCTGCCGGCGTCGCCGCCAGCGCTTGGCGCCAGGCCGTGGCCAGCGCCAGAACGTCTGCCTCGCCTGGGCCTGTGTCTAAACCGGGAATTGGACCAGAAGTGCCTGCATCCCCCGCATCGGCGTGCCGCCATTCCAGACTCACATCACCGTCGACCGCAATCACCAGCGCAGAAGGAGAAGCCCGAATCACGGTCAGGCCGCTGCCAGCAAGCCCCATGGCGATGAAGCGATCGAGCTGACGCAGGCCGTCTCCGGCTGAAGTCGCGGCAAGGTACCGCACGCCTCCGGCTTCGACCTGCAACCCACCGCCAGCGACCGTGCCCAGCGGCTCGGAGATGAATCCCGCCGGTGATCCGCCCGCGAGGATGCACGGCACCGCGAGCATTTTGGCGATGCCCACCGGAGTCCTCAGCGTGTTCGGATCGCCACGACCGGGCAGCGCGCGCAGGGCGGGATCCCAACGCGCCAGCGGATCGAGCAGGACATTCCACGGCCGGATGCGGCTGGCGATATCGACCGCGACCTCGGCACCGCGCAACAGGGATGGCAGCCCAAGGCAGCCCCACGTCGCATCGGCCGCCGACGGCGGCGGTTCAAGGATCACCGCCAGCAACGGATTGCGGTCGAGCGCCGCAGGATCGAGGCGGATGAACAGCGGGATCTTATCTTCCCAGCCCCCGGTGCCGACTCTTTCGGGCGACACGGTTCCGACGACCAGCATTGCCGAAATGGTCGCCCCGCTGTGCGAGCCGGCAGCATTCACGCTCGACGCCTCCGGCCACGCCGCACTGCCGGTCACCGCCACGGCTACCGCGTCGGTTGGCTCCGGCGGGATCGGGACCTCAACCTGGATCAAGGTGGGTTCGTCAGGTGACGGGGCGTTGGTGCTCAAGCGCAAGGTGCCACTGGTCAAAGGCGGCAAAGTCCAGCTCACCACGATCTGCCCGGCGAGCGCCCCGCCGCTCGCGGGAATGACCCGGGTCCGTTGCGGCGACGTAATTTTGAGCCCCCTGCTGTACGGCTGGATTAAGGCGAGCGCGTTGAGATCGATCGGTGGCACCAGCCGCAGATAGATGCTGACCGTGCCTCGTTCATCGATTTGCATCCAGGGACCGGCGGCAACCCGCTGCGGAGTCAATTCCAAGAGCGGCACTGGCGGCGCAGACTCAACGGCCGTGGCCAGCGCTGCCAGACAGAGGCACGCTGCCCACCTCAAAAATCGCCATGACGTTGAAAAACGACACGGAGATCCTGGGCCAGAGGGAAAAAAACAACGCGATGGGACCTGCTTGGCCATGAATGCCCGAGAAGTCGCTCAGCCCGTGCCAAGTGCACGTAGCCCGCCTCACATCACGAAATCACCACCGCTCGGCACCCTGGTCCTTGACCTGCCGCTCGGCCGACGGTTCATCTCGCCTCGCGCACCCCGGAGCACCACATGTCAGTTTCGACTTCTGCCCATCGCTACGCCATCGGTTATGATTTTGGTTCGGAGTCAGGTCGGGCGGTGCTCGTCGATGTGGCCGATGGCCGCGAGGTCGCGATGGCGGTGCTGCCCTATCGCCACTTGGTGATGGATCAGCAGTTGCCCGATGGCACCAAGCTCGGGCACGATTGGGCTCTGCAGCATCCCGCCGATTATCTCGAAGTTCTCGAGGTGACCACCAAGCAGGTGCTCAAGGATTCCGGAATCGACCCCGCCCAGGTCATCGGCATCGGCACGGATTTCACTGCCTGTACCGTATTACCGACCACCGCCGACGGCACGCCGTTGTGTCTGCTGCCGCAATGGGCGACGACGCCGCACGCGTGGATCAAATTATGGAAACACCATGCCGCCCAGCCGTGGGCCGATCGACTCAACGCTCTAGCCGCCGCGCGTAACGAGCCGTGGCTCATCGAATACGGCGGTAAAATCAGCTCGGAATGGCTCTTCCCGAAAGTCGCGCAGGTCGCCGACGAGGCGCCCCAGGTCTATGACGCCGCGGCAAAATTCATTGAAGCCGCCGACTGGATTGTGTGGCAGCTCACCGGCGTCGAATCGCGCAACGCCTGCACCGCCGGATACAAGGCGATCTGGAGTGCCGAGCGTGGCTTCCCCACCCGGGAGTTCTGCGCCGCGCTGCACCCCAAGCTCGCTAATCTAGTCGACAAGCTCGGCAATCCGGTGCCGCTTGGTCGCAAGGCGGGCGAGCTGACCCCAGCGATGGCCACACGCATGGGACTGAAGGCCGGCACCGCCGTCGCCGTGGGCAATGTCGACGCGCATGTCTCGGTCCCGGCCTGCGGTATCGGCGGCACGGTTGGCCCCGATGGGAGTGACTTCGGCGGACGCAGCGCCAACGGCGTGTTCGTCGCGATCATGGGCACCAGTTGCTGCGACATCCTGTGCGGGCCGAAAAAGCAGGTCGTCCCGGGGATGTGCGGGGTGGTGAAAGACGGCGTCGTTCCCGGCAGTTTTGGCTTCGAGGCCGGCCAAAGCGGCTTTGGCGATCACTTCGCTTGGCTCTCGCGCTTCCTCGGCAAAGGCGACCCCGGCCACGAACAGCTCGAACAGGAAGCCCTCGCCATGGGCCCAGGTGGCAGCGGGCTGCTGGCCCTGGACTGGTGGAATGGCAATCGCTCGGTCCTGGTCGATGCGGATCTCACCGGAATGCTCATCGGTCAGAATCTGCAGACCACCCCAGCGCAGGTCTATCGGGCGTTGGTCGAGGGCTTGGCTTTGGGCATGCGGCAGATCATCGACACCTTCGGTGAACATCAGGTGCGCATCGATCGCATCGTCGCCTGCGGTGGACTGGCTGAAAAGAATCGCCTGTTCATGCAGACCGTCGCCGACGCCACCGGACGGCCGATCCAAATCGCGCGCAGTGCGCAGGCACCGGCAGTCGGCTCCGCGATCTTCGGCGCCGTCGCCGCTGGCAAGGCCCGTGGCGGTTGGGATTCCGTCGCCGATGGCGCCGCTGCCATGGGTGGTTTGAAGGAACTGACCTTCACCCCCAACCCGGCGCACAAGGCGATCTACGACCAGCTGTTTGCTGAATACCGCACCCTGCACGATTATTTCGGGCGGACCAATCCGGTCATGAAGACCCTGAAGAAAATGCGCAAAGGGTGAGGTCAGTCCGCCACCGCGTCTCCTGATGACGCGGTGGCGGCCTTAAACTCATCTCAGAAAATCTTACAACGCGAGCCACCGGCGCAGCGACAACAGCGCCAGTGACAGGCCGACCAGCACCGCGGCGTACGCGTGAGCTTGGGCATAATCCAGGCGCTGCACCGCGTCGTACAAGGCGATCGAGGCCACCCGCGTTTCCCCGGGGATGTTGCCGCCCAGCATCAATACCACGCCGAATTCCCCGATGGTGTGCGCAAAGGCCAACGTCGCTCCGACTGCCAGCCCGCGCGCCGCAGGAGGGATTTCGATGCGCCAGAACGTCTGCCAAGCGCCAGCGCCGAGCGCCTTGGCGGATTCGAGATGGACGGATGGAATCTGCTGAAACGCTAAGTGAAACGGCTGGACGGCGAACGGCAGGCAGAACACCACCGAGCCGATCACCAAGGCGGTGAAGCTGAACGTCACCTGCATGCCGGTATGCGCCAACCACCAGGTCCCAAACCCATTCGCCGGCGACAGCAGCAGCAAAAGATAAAAGCCGAGCACCGTCGGGGGCAGCACCAATGGCACCGTGACGATGATCTCGATCAGCCACGCCCAGCGCGCGCGGGTCCGCGCCAGCCACCACGCCAAAGGCACTCCGATCACCAGCAGCAACGCCGTGACCGTGGTTGCTAATAGCAAAGTCAGAACGATGGCTTGGATGAAATCAGCGTTCATCGGGCAGGCGAAAGCCGAAGTGATTGAACACGGCGCGCGCCGGCGGAGTGGACAGGAAGTCGAGATAAAGTCGTGCCGACGGATTCGCCACGCCGTGGACAGTAAGCACCGCCGCTTGGTCGAGTGGCGGATACAGATCTTCGGGGATTTCCCTCCAGGTTTTTGGTTCCGAAGGGATTTTCCCCATGACCAATGACAAGGCTACGATGCCGACCTGGGCGTTGCCGGTCTGCACAAAGTGCGCGGCTTGCGCAATGTTGTCGCCGAACACCAGTTTCGGTTGTACGACCTCCCAAATCCCTGCCGCCATCAGCGCCGCCTGCGCGGCCCGGCCATACGGCGCATGCTCTGGATTCGCGATCGCGATTTTGCGCACCGCGGGATCCGTGAGCATGGTCAATCCCTTCGTCACATCACATCCCGCGGTGGTCGACCACAAGACTATCCGACCGCGAGCGTACGGCGTCAGGCTGGCCGCTTGGGCGTGACCACCGGCGATCAGCGCCTTGGGATAGGCGACATCAGCCGACAGAAAAATGTCAAAAGGTGCGCCATTGGCGATCTGTGCATTGAAGGTGCCTGAAGAGCCGACCGTTCTTTGTGGGTGGATGTCAGGGTGGGCCGCCAGAAAGGCCGCATCGAGCTGATCCAGGCATGCGACCAAGTCCGACGCCGCGGCGACCGTCACGAGCCCAATGGCGGAGGTGGATTCCGCTCGTTTGAACCGGGTGAATGTGGCAAGCGCCATCAGCATTACTGCGAAACCGAGACCGAGATTCCGCGCGTTCATGGATTCCAGCAATCGCTCACGGAGTCGTACCGATCACCGTCACCACTTTGGCGTTGAGCAGATAGCGCTTGGCCAAGATCGATATTTCAGGAGCGGTGACTGCCGCGAAATCCGTCTGGATGGTGCGTGACCACGCGAGGCGGAACGGCTGGGTCGCCAAGCGCGACATCACCGTGCCCAACCACCAATCATTGCGCTGCAAACGCGCGCTCAGACCTTTGATCAACGGCGTCTTCACCTGGTCGAGTAAACTCTCGTCGATGCCTTTGTCGGCGAGTTCCTGGGCCAGCGCCGTGGTGGCGGTGACCACTTTGCCGACCTGATCGGGCGACACCCCAATGCTGAGGTGCAGCCAGCCCGACCCGCGTTGGCTTTCACCGGGAATGTACCAAGCGCCCGGGCTGTAGGCGGCACCCAGCTCTTCGCGGATCCGCAGGCGCAACCGTTCGCTGAAGCACTGGGCGAGCAGATTCAACCGGCGGGTCTGGCCAATGTCATAGATGTCGTCGCCGGGCCACGCCATGCGCACCAGCGCCTTGGGCACCGAGGCCGCGACCGTCACCCGCTGTTCGCCCGCAGCAATCTGCGGGGCCGGTGGCAAGCGCAGCCGCATGGCGGCGCCATCGGCGGCGGGCACCGCAAACGCTTGGCGCTGACCGACAGCGAAAACAATATCCGGATAGCCTTTCGCCTGAGTGAGATCACCGACCACCGACACCGTCAACGGCGCGGATTTCAATAATGGGTCAAGCCACGCCCGCGCTTGGGCGAAACCGACCGCTTGGACCTCTGCCGCAGTCGCGGCCCGGCGAGTCGGATCGTTGGCGACTAGGCGAGCTTGCAGGGTGCGCTCGGTGGTCGCTTCGACATCCAAGGCAGCAGCTTTGAGTTCTTCGAGCCACGCCTGGATCACGCGTTGTTCTGCTTCAGACCGCCAGCCAGGATCGCTGATGTGCGCCGCAAGCCGCTCTAGACAACGTTGATAATCAGACGGCGTGCAGGTGGCCATCATGATCACGGCTTCGTCATTCACGCTGATGCCAAGCAGCTTGACGCTGGAATCAGCGAATAGGGTCGCCTCGTCGTCGGCCGAATGCTTACCCAGGCCACCGGCAAAAAATCCGCGCTCGATGAGTTCAGCGACGCCCGCCGGCCGACCGCTGGCGGGCGCTTCAAAACGAACTTGCACCAGAATCTGGTTGGGTTGAAAGGTGGTACTCTTGGATTGGATGCGCAAACCCCGGCGTGATTGGGCCTCGATGCCGCTGGGCGCATCGCTGTCCGGCGTCCAGAATCCCGAGCCCGACTGGCGATCGAAATCGGTGACGTACGCCCACGGCGTCAACACCTGGTCAACCGGCTTGGTCAGCGGCTCGGCCCACACCTGGGCAACCGCTTGACCGATGCGTTCATCAGCTCCGGCGCCGAGATCTTCTCGACCGAGAATAGTCAACGATTCGCGGCCCGGACGCGCGCGGTACGCCCGCAAACTATCGACGATGTCAGTCACCGTGACCGCAACCAGCATGGGCGCGAGCAGCTCGCGATCCTGAGTCGGACTGAGTACCGTTTCACCGTGAAAAGCGGCAGTGTAGAGCATCTGCGCCAATTGTGGATTGGTTCGGGTGGCGGCCTGGGCAACGGCTGTATCCAACTGCGCGGCGTACGCCTTGGCCTCGATCGCGAGTTCGCTGACCGTCGGTCCATATTCCAAAAGCCGACGATATTCCCGCACCAGCACGCGCACCGCATCCAGCGCCCGACTCGGTTTCGCCGTGCCCTGAATTCCGGCATGGGCGAAGCCGACCCAATGATAGCTGAAAGCTCCGCCGTCTTGCAGCGGGCAGGCTGGATCCTTGGACACCAAGGCGCTGATCCGGCGGGCGAGAACTCCTTCGGCCAGCGCGCGCACCAGTTCATCCCGGCGATGCGCGACTCCGTCGACGGGCCTCGGCTCGGGCATCACCCGCACCAGATGAATGGTGGTATCGTCGGCCTCGGGATCGACGCGGGTCACCACCACCGGGGACTCGGCCAAGGTCAATTCACCCAAGGTCGGCGTCGCCACGACCGCCCCGTTGGCCACCACCGCACCCATCGAAGTGCGGACCTGAGCCACCACCGCCACCGGATCAAGTGCCCCGACCACCACCAGCATCATCCGTTCGGGACGGTAAAAGGCCGCGTAATACGCCGCGATCAACGGCCGGTCGGCAGCGGTTATGGTCTCGGCAATGCCAATCGGCAGACGATCACCGATGACCGTCCCGTGATAATCAGCGGCATAGCGCACTCGCGCCAAGCGCAGATTCGCGCCGTCGCGATCACGCAATTCGCTGAGGATGATACCGCGCTCCTTGTCGACTTCGGGGGGCGCCAGCAGCATTCCTCCAGCCCAATCCGCCATCACCCCAAGACCGGTGGCGATCGTCGCCGGCGATGCATCAGGCAGATCGAGCTTATACACCGTCTCATCAAAGGAGGTGTGCGCGTTGGTGTGCGCACCAAAGGCCAACCCGAGATGCTGCAGCCGTTCGACCAGCGTGCCGGGCGGATAATTCGTCGTGCCATTGAAGGCCAAGTGTTCGAGAAAGTGCGCCAATCCCCGTTGCGGACCATTTTCCTGCAGGCTTCCGCACTGCACCTGCAGCCGCAAGGTGACCTTGTCCTTGGGCTGCTGGTTGGCCATGACGGCATACCCCATGCCATTGTCCAGCGTCCCCCGAACCACCGCCGGATCCGGAGTTAGGTCAGCAGCGGCCAGCCAGGTCAAAGGGACGAGCAGAGTAAGGAAGCGCATGCCGCACGGTGACACAGGTATTAAAAGAGCCAAACGACATTGACGAGGATGAATCGACGCGGAGTTGTTCTCGACTTTAAAAAGAATTTTGGCGTCACC
>JANYGY010000265.1 GCA_025362255.1 Planctomycetales bacterium | reverse complement strand
GAGTTGTAATGAGGAGTTGCAGTGCTGACCCAGGTCGGGTTGGTCGTCAATGTGACGGTCAAAGCTGAGGAGGTGATCCTCGGCACCGCATGCTGGGCAGCGCTGAGATGCTCGGCGCTGCTCTTGCCGCCGCAGGCCGAGGACCATGCTTTCGCACCATGCGTTTCGCTCTGGCTCTCCTTCTGATTCCACTCCTCGCTGTGATCACGACCTCGTGTTCGTGGCGCAAGAACAAGAAGAAGGATTACACCAGGCCGCTTGCGCCGGGCGAGATCGCCTTGCGCGAAATCGATATCGCCAAGATGCCGGATATGGTGCTGCATGATCGCGAGGCTATTCGACGCGGGATCGCCAACAGTTTGGCCTTTCTCGAAAAGAAGACCGCATTTCCCCAGCCGATCGCGGGAATCGATAAGGCCCAGGTGGTTGCCAGTCTCAAGGCCATCGATGGGTTGCTGACCACGACCACGACTGATGTGCAATTCAATGCCGAGGTCAAACAGCGCTTCCGGGCCTATATGTCGGTGGGTTGCGATGATCAGGGAACCGTGTTGTTCACTGGTTATTACACCCCGATCTTCGAGGCCAGCCGGACCGCCGACGCGACTTACAAATATCCCATCTATAAGCGTCCTGCCGATCTGGTGATGACCAGCAGTCTAGAAATCGCCAAGCAGTCTCCGGGCATGAATCCGTATCCCGATGCGGCGACGATTGAATCCAGTGGTATGCTCAAAGGACAAGAACTGGTATGGTTGAAAGATGGATACGAGGCCTATCTGGTGCGCGTCCAAGGGTCGGCCAAATTCCGTTTGGCTGACGGCAGCGCGATGGAGATCGGCTACAATGGCACCAACGGGTATCAGTACCACGGCATCGGTCAGGATCTGATTACCGATGGCAAGATCACGGCCGATAAATTGTCCTTCTTCACCATGCGCGAATATTTCCGCAGCCACCCTGAGGAAGTAGCGACCTATACCGCACGCAATCAGCGCTACATTTTCTTCTCCGAGACCAAGGGCGGTCCTTATGGATCGATTGGCCAGCCGGTCACCGCCGACGTGTCGATCGCCACCGACAAGACCATCTTTCCACCCGGTGGCCCGGTGGTTGCCGCGACCGCCTTGTCGACCGGCAATGAAGATCATGCCAAGCTGAAAGATGCACCGAATCGGGGCACGACCTATGTCGGTCTGCGGCTCGATCAGGATCGTGGAGGAGCCATCAGCGCCCCGGGTCGCTGCGACCTTTACATGGGCGAAGGCGAGGCCAACGAGCAGCGCGCCGGTGGTCAGTATGCTGAAGGCAAATTGTATTACCTGATCGTCAAATAGGCGCGCTGGCCGAAGCCTCTGCGATGGCGACCTACCGCGTCAAATCGATTTTCGGCCCGACGATCCAGGGCGAAGGTCTGCATCAGGGGTGGCCGTGCCTGTTCGTCAGGCTCGCCGGCTGCAATGCCTGGGATGGTCGGGCCGAGACGCGTGCCACCTCGGCGTGCCCCTATTGCGACACCGATTTTCGCGACGGCGAAACGCTTGCTCTTCCCCAGATTCTCGAACGTCTTGAGGCCCTGGCGCCAGCGCAACTCCACGTGGGTCTGGTGCTGTCTGGTGGCGAGCCGTTGCTGCAAGCCGACGCCGCTCTGATCGCGGGTCTTGCTGCAAAATTTTCCTGGATCGATATCGAAACCAACGGCACGCGGGTCTGTCCGCCGCGACCAGCGAACGTGTTCATCTCGTGCAGCCCGAAAGCGATTCGCGGTCAGGGGATCGTGGTCACTCCGGATTGGTGGAAGATTCTGATTCCCGATCAGGAATCATTTGTGCCCCAGGCACTCGCCAGCGGTCTGCCGGTGTTCGTCCAGCCGACGTGTCCCGATGCCGGGCCAGCGGGTGACATCTATCAACGGAATCTGCTGCATTGCCTCGAACTCTGTTTTGCGCACGGCTGCCGGCTGAGCACCCAATTGCACAAATACGTCGGGGTCGAATAGCGCTGCTGATGTTCAAGAAATCTTGGTGACCTGGACTAGATCCACCAAGCGCACGATATCTGCCGGACCGATGCCTGCGACGTCGGCGCGGGCGGCATTGGCCGCACCGGCGGCCGAAGCGTAACGCAGTTGGCTGACGAGATCGAGGCCGGTCAATCGGGCATGGGCCAAGGCGGCGACATAGCAGTCGCCGCTGCCGATGGGATTCACTTCGTGGACGGGTGGTGGGATGACCCGAAAGCGCCCTTGAGGGGTGCGGATGTTCATTTCACCGCCCCCGTCCGACAAATGGAGTTCACCGGCCACGACCCACCGTCGACCGTCATCCCCATACTCGTCGCGATTGGGTTTGACCAGCGCCGGCGGATGCACTCCGGCCAATGCCGCATCCATGGCGGGGCCATATCCATCAACCCAGCAGGTGACCTGAGCCACCGCGCAGACATCCAAGAGCAGGCGATACAATTCAACGCAATTTGGCGAGGGCACGCCACCGCTGATGATCACCAGATCGACGTGGCGTAAACGTTCGCGCACTCCGGCAATCAACGCGGCGATTTCTCCGGCGCTGATGTCAGGACCATTTTCCATGACCGCAGTAGGTCCGCTGGGTTTCGATTTTTTCCTGGTCGTCGGGTGTGGTCCGGGCGTTGGGTCCGTCAGCAGGAATCCCACCCGAGTGTTCCCTGAAATCGGAGTGAACGATGGTTCGACGCCATCGGCACGGACCAGATCGATGATCTGCTCACCGGCAGAGCCGCCCAGAAATCCGGCAGCCAACACCCGATGGCCGTGGCGCGCCAGGACGCGCGCGACGTTGAGTCCTTTGCCACCTGCAGCGGGAGCAAATCGTTTGATCCGATGCACGCGGCCGATGGTCAAGGCGACCTCGGCCAGATGATCCAGGAGTGGATTCGCGGTGATGGTCAGGATCGTCGCCACGTTGAAATTTCTCCTGGGACAATTCGTCTACAGCGGCGCGGTCATGATCGTCGCAGTGAATTGGCGTTTGAAGCCGGTTGCCACATAGAGGCCAACCGCCGGCGCATTGTCGCCGAGAACCTCCAGCCCGAGCTGGCCGGCTCCGAGTGCTGATTCGTGATGAATGATGCCCGCAAGCAGGCGCTGACCATGGCCTTTTGCCCGCTGTTTGTTGGCAACCCCGATCAGCTTCAGCCACCGGCGGCGACCATTGCCCACGACGGCGGCTGCGCCTACCAGAGTGCCACTGCCAGGAAGAACATAATGGCGATAGCCCTCGCGTTCACGGGTCGCCAAGTCGGGCACTAGATGTCCAGTCTCTGGAAAAGCCTCGGCAAATAAGGAGGAAATCCGGGTGTGATCGCGGGTGGTCGCCAGGCGAACGTCGTCAGCAGTCGCTGATGATTCAGTAGTCAGCGCGAGATCGCTGCGCAAAGACCGCTCGAAAATAACATTGTCCTTCCACGCGACGAATCCGTGGGCGATGAAAAATGCGCGCAGTTCACGATTGCGATGATCGACCAGGGTCCGCACCGAGGTATAGCCAGTGTCCTTCAACGCGCGCCGCGCCTCGGTGAGCAGACGTTCGGGAATATTGGTGCCGTGCAAACCCGCACTGGAAGCCGGTCCCCACAGGGTGACTTGTTCATCGCTGTACGGACACAATGCGACGGCACCGAGCAACTCAGTCGCTGAGCATGCCAACACCACGCCCAGACAGGCAGTGAGATCAGCGGTGGTTGGGACTTGGCCCATGCTGGCCGGCAGTCCACAGACCAAGTGAAGTTTACCTGGCGCCCCCGCGGCAAACGCGGCGACGGCAGCTGATGCCAGCTCGGGCCGTTGGTCGAGGTCGACCAACCGCACCCGCTCACGGGCCAACCGCTTGGTCGTGGTTACACGCTGCGCCATTAATTATAAATCTAGCACCCTCTGGAAAATTCGCAGCCGGCGAGTCACCACTGGCTCGCGAGGCCAACGGTTTGACAACTCCGAGGGGAATCGCAGGGTAAAACGATGACTGCACGTTTTTCGGAAGCGCTTGATGCCTCGGTTCGACGCGCGGGATCGACCATGTCCGAGATCGCCGCGCGAACCGGGATCAGTCCCTCGGTCTTGTCCCGGTTACGCACGGGGGAACGGGCCCCCACGCCGGCGCAGGTCAAGCTGTTGGCGAAGCAACTGAAATTGAGCGGAGCCGATCTGGTCCACTTTGGCGAATTGGCGGTGCTCGCGCGCACTCCCGGGGAATTTCGCGAACGCTTGGCCCAGGCCGAAGCCGCGGCGGCCGAAGCCCTAGACGGACGTCGGCAACTTGAGCGGCAATATGCCGATGAGCGCCAGACCAACGACTGGCACGATGGCTGGTGGTTGGGCTACAGTCACTCTTTTCGGAATGATGGACGGATCCAACGCTCACTGATGCGAGTTGAAAAGGATCGCGTGCGGGTGCAGGTGATGGAAGGCGGCTCGTTGCAATACAGTTATCATGGCACGTTTGAAGTTCTCGGTGACAAGATCTTTATCCGCGCCAGTGAAGACCGGGGCGATCTGGAACATGTCCAGGTCACCTTGCATAGCCTGTTCGATTTCCGCGAGCCGACCGTGCTGTATGGCCTGGTCTGCGGCATTTCCGGACGTGATCTGCGCAGCCCGGTGTCATTCCCGTCGGCCAGTCGGATGCTGCTTTTGTATGCGGGCAGTTCGGCATTGCCCAGTGTCACGGTGAAGAGTCTCCAGGCCATTCTTGGGGGATTCACTCCTGCCGCGTTGTTGCCGTGCTGGCCCGAATTTCTCGGGCCACATGCCCATCTCCATGGGCCGTTAGCCGTGATCGACGGTGATCTCGACGGCGCCGTCCTGCGCTTGATCGACAATCACCTCGATCCCAATGACCGCGCCTTGCGCGCTGAACTTCGTTAAATTTCAGCGGCAAGGTGGTAGTTCCGTTACTCGATCACGACCATCGCATGGCCGACGATCTCAGGCACGGTCAGCTCAACGCGGCCAGCCGTCCAGGTGAATGGCAGAACCTCACGACTCGGCGCGAGATAGACTTTTTTCGGTGCCTTCTCGGTCAACAGGGACACAGGTACTCGATACAAGGGCACGATGTCCTCGACGATATCGAGGTGCGGGGTCCGGCGCTCGGGGCAGTATTGCAGCAGATGGATGACCGTGCGTTTGCCTTGGCGCATGACCGAAACTTCCGTGCTCGATGGAGCCGTGACCCGGATCACCGGCGCCGGCAGCAGCAAGTTCAGCACATTGCGGACCAGCATCTTGTATTGAATGTTTCCATGATTCCCGAAGGCCGCAAAGACGGGAAAGGAGATGTAGCTGACACTGCCGGCTCCCGCTGATCCGCGACGGAGGGTCGCGATCGGATAATCGGTCGCCGTCGCATCGGGGGTCTGGCAGTGGGAATTGAAATGGTTCCACGCGCGTTCGAAATACGGGTCGCACCACGTGCCGAGGGTGGTCGTCCCTTTGAGCGGTTTGATCCGATATCCACGCTCGTAACAGACATGGTTCGAGTCTGCGACATCACGCGTGATCTGGTCGCCGAACCGCAGGTAGGAAACTGGATGAGGCGAGGCGCCCAGGGCAGTGATGCCCATTTCAGGAAGCACTGACGTCGCACCGGCAGCGTCGAGGCCCGACCAGCCGCTGAGCAGCAGATGGCCACCGGACTTCACATACGCAGCGAGTTTCTTGGCGAGAGATGCGTCGACTGGAATCGCATCCGGAAGGACCAGGACCTTGTACGGCGCAAAATTGCTGGTCGGCATCACCACATCGAATTGGGCTTTGAGATGTGTCAGCAGTCGAGTGGCGCCTTCATCGATGCCGCTGAGGGCCGGCGTGCCAGGGACTTGAAATAATCCGATGTCAGCCTGCGCCACCGTATCGACGCACCATTCCTCACGTTCGACGACCCGGCCATAGGCCTTGCCGATCAATTCATACGTCCCGTTGTCGGTGCGTCCGCGGGGATGGAGTTGGTCGCCGATCGAGCAGCGCGCGCCGTGGGCGAGCATCTGGGCGGTTTCGTATTCAAGGGCCGCATACGGCTTGAGGCCACCGAAGTCGCCCCAGCTTTTGTGGAAGCGCGCGGTCATGCCGATGTACGGCTTGCCGAAGGTCCGGGCGAACCGCACATTTTTCGGGAAGTACATGTAGCCCCAGCCGCCCGTCGCCAGGGCTTCGATCTCGACTTGTTCGAGGAACGGGACTTCTTCGGCTAGATTGTTCAGCGGTCGGCTGTTGAAGTAGACCGAGGCGTCTTTGCTCGCCGCGCGTACCTGACCGTGGAAACGCTTCATGTAAGCCAGTGCCACCTGATGCGCATGCTTGGCGCGATCGGCTTCGTTTTCGGGATTGAGGTTGGCCTTGACCATCGCGCGCACCGCAGATTGCGAAACGGAGGCCTGATCCCAGCACATGTCGTAGAAAATCCCATCGACCGGCTTGAAGGTTTTGAGCACTTCGGCGGTCTGCTCCGCGAGATATTCCTGATAGTCGCTGTTCATGTCCATGATCTGCCAGGAGAAATAGGGCAGTGGATTCCCCATCGGCTTGACCCCGACGTTGGTCCCATCGGGATTGCGTGCGATCCATTCCGGATGGGTGTTCGCGGCGTATTCATCGCATTGCACCGATAGATAGATGGGGGCCCGGATACCCTCGCGATGAAGCGCTTCGACCTGACTTCCGAGCAGGTCGAGATTCTTCTTCAAGCCGGGGTGGCGCTCAGCTCGGTTGGTTTTGTAATAGAGATGTCCGTGATGGCATTTGGCGAAAACCGTCACGCTATTGACGTTGGCCTGCTTCATGGCCTTGGCAAAGGCAGTCGCATCGAAATCGCGGCCGACATCGGGAATCGCAGGTCCGGTGTGAAAGTCGAGGTGGATTTGGCGGAAGGGGGTTGGCGTAGGCATGCGGTCCAGCATGACCTCGTTTGCCGGAGTGGCAGTGGCAGAAATCACCGTATTGGTAGATTTTCACCATGAGCCGAATTGGACAGGCAACCTGGGCGGCCCCGCTACACCACCAACCGACGGTGATCAGCGCGGGGGTGGTGGATCACGGGCTGCGGCCGATCGAACGTTGGTGGCTGCCGCGGGTGTGGTGCCTGCATTGTTATCGGTATGAGGCCGAATTGGTCCTCGATGGCCAAGTTTACGCCATCAAGCCGAATTATGTCGGCATCATTCCCCCCGGAGTTGAGCAGGAATACCGGTTTGGTGGACTTTCACGTCACACGTATGTTCATTTCGAAATGCCTTCGGGCGGGCCATCGGTGGCGGTGCCGGTGATGGCCGATCTCGGCGAACGCTTTGCCCAGTTGGCCTGGAGTCTCGAGCAGGCGATCGGTGATCTGCCGGTGGCGCCGATGCGGTGCCATGTGCGGGTGTGGGATGTGCTGTGGGAATTGGCGCGCACGACGGATGATCTTGGTCCAGGTGATCCCCGCCAACGGCGGGCCATGTCCTTGATCGAACGGTCGCTCGATCGGCCGCTTGAGATTCACGCCCTGGCTCGCGAAGTCGGAATTTCGCACAACCAATTGACCAGGATCTTCCGCGCTCATCTCGATGAGACCGTGATCGGTTATATTCGTCGACGAAGGGTCGAGCGGGCGGTCCATCTGCTGACTGCAACTGATCTGCCGATCGGCACCATTGCGGCGCGGGTGGGGATCCCCGACGCGCACGCCTTCAACAAGACCGTCCGCGCGATCGCCGGCCGGGCGCCACGCGATTTCCGAACCTGAGTCCGGTTAGTCGGCTCAACGACCCTGACGCAACCGTTCGGCGAGGTAGTTGTCGAGATTGGGATTGGCTTCGATCGCGGTCGCGGTGCTCTCGATGTCATAAGCCACCCGGCGGAAAACCGCGCGCGGGGCCGAAGGATCGGTGTCCAGGAGCACGTATGAGGCCTTGGGGTCGCCATCGCGGGGCTGGCCCACGGAACCGATGTTGATCAAGGCTTTTTCACCCGGCTCGATAAAATAGGTCTGGGCCCACAGCATGGTCGGCGGGATGAAGGTATTGTCTTCGAGGAACACGCCGGGGATGTGGGTGTGGCCGACGAAACACACGTGCTGGATCAAGCTGAAGATCTCGAGCATCTTCTGAGTGTTCTTGGCGTCCTTGGGCATCACGTATTCGCGGGTCGGCTGGCGCGGACTGGCGTGGGTGAACAAGAAATTGCCATCTTTGGCGTGAAGCTGCAGATTTTGCAGGATGTGCCAGCGTTTGCGGCGCGTTTCATCGTCGCCATCGACCTTCAGATGGTCACGCGTCCAATCGATCGCGCGCTTGGCGCGAGGGTTGAAATTCTCGGCGCCGAAGAGCAGGGCTTCCTCGTGGTTGCCCATGATCACCGCGCCACAACGCTGCACCAGATCAAGACATTCACCAGGAAACGGGCCGTATCCGACGACGTCGCCAAGGCACATGACCTTGTCCGCGCCCTTGGATTCCATGTCCGCCAACACCGCTTTGAGGGCGGCGAGGTTGCCATGGATATCACTGATGAGGCCGAGGATCATGAGCCCGCGCACTTGAAGGGCATTTGCAGCACTGGCAAGACGTTGGATGAGTCGTCGGATATTATCAACTACTCAACACGTAAGTTACTGGCACGGGAGGTGCGTTCACTCATTGAGAACGCTTCAGAAAAAGGGGATAGCGATGCCTTCCAATGCGATCAGCGCCATCAGTGGCGGAAACACCGCTTCGACGGGTGCAGCCGACAGCACCAGCGCGTTCCGCAATGCGGATTTCCTGCGCATCATGATGACCGAAATCACCAACCAGAATCCGCTCGATCCGCAGGACACCGGCAAGCTGGTCGAAAATGTGCAGAAATTACAGGATCTGGCGAACAGCACGTATCAGAAATTTCGGGCCGACCTGACCTGGGGGCAGCAGTTGATCGGACAGACCGTGTCCGTGCAGCAGCAGGCGCTCTCGCCAACGGAAAAGCAGGCGCAGCTCGACAAGGGACTCAAGCCCGATGTCGGTTTCGGGCAAGTCTCCGGCAAGGTCACCTCGTTCCGCACCATTGATCAGAAAGTCTACATTACGGTCGGCGACAAGGACTATCCGATGGACAATGTCCGTCAGATCGTTCCGCAGGCGCAGCAATCCCAATATCTGGCGACCATGGCCGATCAGCTGCTGGGCAAGCAAGTCGCCTATCTGAATGCCACGGGGACCTTGACCTCCGGCAAGGTCACGTCGGTGAAATACGACAAGGACAGCAATCTTCAGCTCGAAGTCGGTGGCCAATCGGTGAATTTCGACAAGGTCACCCAGATCGGTGTCGCCGGATAAAGTGGAGTTGACGAGGTCGATCACCTCGTCAGTCACAAGCCGCTAGGCACTCTCAGAAATGGCGCATGGTGCTGCCCCATGCCCAGTATTCTGATGTTGCAGCTACTCAATCTCCTCATGGGTGGTGGCAGTTATCTGGTCGCGATGACCAGTTTCGGGGTTCTCACCGCGGCCCATTGGTCAGCCGTGGAAACCGGCGCGGTCATGATGTTCGCCAATCTTGCCTACGCCGGATTGGTCGGGATGGGCGGCCGCCTTGCTGATCATTTTGGTCGTGCGCGTACTGCCATCAGCGGCGCTTCGTTGGCCTCTTTGGGGGCGATGATTGCGGTGGTCGGCCAAAGCGCATGGGCTTCGGTGGTCGGTCTGGTCGTCTGCTTTGCCGGCACGGCACTTTTTTTTCCGGGCAATGCCGGCCTCTTTTCCGATGCCCGCAGCAGCGCAGGAGCTGAGGTCCCGCTGCATGTCAAAGTCAGTCGCTACAATCTCGGATGGAGCGGCGGAAATGTCGTGGGCTTCGGCATGGCCTGGGTGTTGGCCCATGGGGCGATCGAGCGGGGATTCCTCTGGGCGTTAGGCAGCTTCATCCTGATTGCGCTGATCATGATCCGGTGGTGGTCTTTGCCGGCGCAATCGCCCTCGGCGAGCAGCGATCGGGCTGATCATCCGGCGCTCAAACGGCTGATCCGCATGGGTCGCGTCGGATTGCTCGGATATTGCCTGGCTGGCATGGCGCTGATTGCGTTGCTTGAGAATGCGGTCGCCCATTCCTTGAACCCGGTTGATTCGCACCGCACCGCCACCGCCGCCCTGGCGGCCTATGCCCTTGGATATTTCAGTGGATTCATGGTGTTGGGGCTGTGGTCCGGATGGGTCATGCGACCCTGGAGACTGTTCATCTTATCACTTGGCATGCTCGTAGCGGCGTTGGGGGTGATCATCTGTGGCCAATTTGGACTGATCAGCATCACACCACTAGCCACCTGCTGTCTGATCCTCGGCTTGGCTTTCGCCGCAATCTATACTGCCAGTTTGTACTATTCGCTGCGCTTGCCGCATGGGGCGGCTGGCGCGGCAGGTCTGCATGAGACATTCCTTGGCATCGGCAGCACCATCGGGCCGCCGGCGTGCGGATTGTTCATCAGCGGTTGGACGAATGCCGTCACCGGGATGGGTGTCTATCTCGCACTTGGGGCGATCCTGGTGATTGGTTGGCAGTTGAGCCAATTACCCCAGATCACCCGTTTGTTGCGCGCGCATCCACCTTGAACACCACTTTGCGGTAGGTGCTCGGCCCGGTGGGCGGGTGGCACACGGGCTTGTGGGCATCGCTGGAGTAGAAAATCGTGAATTCTCCCGCCCGGACGTGAAGCCGGGTGGGGTGGATATGGGAAGCTCGATAAAAGGCGATGTCTCCATCAGCCTGGAAATCGTCCTCGATCACCAGCGCATCAGTGGGCAACCATTCCATCACCTCGCCACCGGCGAGATTGATCTGGATATCAATGTAGCGCCGATGCGATTCAAACCGCCGCTGAGCCGGGTCATGGGTGCCTGCAGTCTCAACGATCGCGAAGAGCAGATCGTCGAGAATGAGATGTTTGCCATCGGGGGCGTGGGGATGTTCGGCCAGCCAGGAAAAGGCTCGCGGAAACAGCGGATGCATTCCCAGGTAACGACCTGCATTGTCGAGCGAGTCTTGGATCATGACGAAGAAATAGCGACTTCCTTGTCCCTCGCTATCCTTTGTCAGAACATTTTCAGT
>JANYGY010000206.1 GCA_025362255.1 Planctomycetales bacterium | reverse complement strand
GCCCCAGGGATGAGCGGCAAGGCGTCGACATGGCCGAACACCGCCGCGCGCATCAGATCGTTGGCCCGATCAAGCGTCCCGAGCTGACGCGCCAGCAGCGTGTCGCGACCACTGGCATCAATCACAAAGTCGACCTCGCACTGCGCCTCGCCACCCTGAAAACGATAATGGATCAGTGGTCGTTGCCCCTCGAACTCGACCTGGCGCACAGCTGCTGGACACTTCAGCACGGCACCGTGCGCGACCGCATTGTTCAGCAGCAGGGTATCAAAATGCGCGCGTTCGACCTGATAAATCGAGGTCGGATCGCCGGGGAGCCCATCGGCAAAAGGGAACCGGGCGATCTTCCCGGTGCCGACCTGTTCAAAGAAAGCGGCATGCTTGGGCATAAAACTGTGCGCCCGGAACACCTCACGGCTGATGCCGATATCTTCGAGGATCGGCATGTTGCAGGGCAGCAGGCTCTCTCCGATATGAAACCGGGGAAAGACCTCTTGTTCAAAAATGGTGACCTGGTGCCCACTTCTGGCGAGGACTGCCGCGGCAACCGAACCAGCCGGCCCGCCACCGATGATACCGATCTGCATGGTGAAATTCCTGATGATCTTTGACCCTATCCGGCACCCAGCCGATGCCAGCACACGGCAACCATCCAGCTTTGAGCGCAGAAACTGGTGAGGTAGCGGAAGGCCGGCAGAATGCGGATAATCCGCCGTCTGCTCGTTGCATCGCCGCCATCCAAACCTGTGATTCATCGATGATCGGCCCCGAGATTCTGCAAGCCGTCCCTCCTGGGCATCTCAACCTGCATGTTCCATTGGTGGCATTAAGCCCAGCCCTGCTTGCCTCAGTGGCGGGCATCGCCTCCAGGATCAGTCCCCATTGGCAACGTGGCATCGCCACGACGGGCTGCGTCGCGGCGTGGCTGCTGTTGGCCCTGGCGCTGCTTCCGGGCGGGGCCGCTTCGGCCTATGCCCGGCCATTGGCCAATGGCTGGCTCGCCTTCGATCACTTTGCCATCGCCAGTGCCCTGCTCAGCGCAGCCGTCGCAGCATATGTCGCCCGCCGTCTGCCACCGTGGTGGCAGGCGCAGATGGTCGCCATCAGCCTCGTCATTCCGTTGATCGTGTGGGCGGGAATTCGGCATGCCTAAGGGCTGGCTCCTCGTGATCTTCGGCCTGGTGCTGGCCGGTCTGGCGACGATGGGCGTTCTGAGTCTGCGTCAGGATCTCACCGGCATCCTGCCGCAAAACGATCCGCTGCTGCTGCGCGAGGCGACGTTCTTCGCCAGCCAGGGCAGCACCCGGGTGCTGGTGGTCGAGGCCGTGCCCAAGGATGGGGCGGATTATTCGGCGGCGCGCAGCGCCTTGCTGGATCTCATTCCGCGGCTGGCACCGCTCGGCGCTAAACCGCCCGCTGCCGGTAAACCCGAGGCCCTCGCCCTGGCCGCCGAGACGATCTACGCCCACCTGCCCGAACTCACGCTGCCCGAAACCCTGGCCGCGCTTGCGCCTGAACTGAGTCCCGCCGCTTTGACGACCCGCCTGATCGCGCTGAAAGAACGTGCGCAACGGCCAGATGATCTGTTCACGGGCAGCGCTGGCCGGCGGGATCCGCTGGCGCTGGGGGCGAAACCGCTGGCGGAGATTTCCGGCCCTGCCGGAGCAACCGTCGATGGCCCGCTTTTTCGCAACGCCGACGGCCGCCATGCCATGCTCTTGCTGGAGGTCGATTTCGCACCTGACGCGGTTACCGAATCCGGGCTCCTCATCGATTCGATCGCAGCCGCGAATCCGCCCCACGCTGATCTGGTGGTCATCGGCCCGTATCGGCATTATGTCGAGAACACCCGCACCATCTGGAATGATCTCATCGCCACCCTGCCGCTCTGCTTGGCCCTGGTGGCGATCATCTTGCGCTCGCAGCTCGGGACGTGGCGCACCGTGGGCGTGGTGCACCTGCCGGCGCTAGTCGGCATGGTCGGCGCGCTAGCCGGAGCCGGAGCCTGGAGCGTGATCACCGGCCTGACCATGCCCTTCGCGTTGGTCGGTTTCGCCGATGGTTTTCTCGGCATCGCCGTCGACTACGGAAATCACGTGGCCTCTGCCCGACGTGCCGGCCATCGACCCGTCCTGCCCCTGATAATCACCTACCTGACCACCGCGGCGGCATTCGCCGTCCTCCTCACCAGCTCGGTGCCCGCCCTGCAATTTGTTGCGGCGATGACCATCACCGGCCTGGGCACCGCGCTGCTCATGACCCTGTGGGTGATGCCCGATCTGCTGCCGCCACCCGGTGGTCGCGATCGGTGGCTGGCGATCTCGGGCCCCCTGTACGGGTGGTGCAGTCGGCATCCCTGGCGACGGCTGGCCCTCGCTGCCGTGATCACGGCCGCAGCCGCTCCAGGTCTGGCCCGACTCGGATTTGAAGAGGACATCCGTCGTTATGACGGCTCGCATCCGCAAACGTGGCGCGACCTCGAAGCCTTCACCCGCCGCTGGTCGGGGGGCGTTGGCGGAGGCGCCACCATCGTGGCGAATGCCCCCGAACTCGATGCCGCGCTCGCCGCCGTGGCCCACGCCCGGCGCACCCTCAACCTGCCGTCAACCACCATCGAGCTGCTTTTGCCCGATGCGGCCGAACAACACCGGCGACGACTGGCGTGGAATGTCTTCTGGCGCGCACATGACCACTTCGCTGCCGATCTGCGGACCGCGTGCGCCGTTGCAGGCTTGCGCTCCGCGGCCTTTGAGGCCGCCATCGAACGGTATTCTCCGGTGCCTGAAACTGGGCAGCCCGTCACCCTCGACGCGTGGCACGACACGCTGATCGCCACCGCCCTCAATCTCCAGATCACCGCCGTTCCCGAGGGCGGCTGGCAGGTCGCTTCACCGGTCGAACCCGCGACCCGCCTCGATGCGGCGCGGTGGAATACCGTCCTCGGCGCCGGCCCGGCTTGGGTCGCCCACCGGGGCGACCTGGGCGCCAGGATCCTTGGCGATATCGGCCAAGACCTCGCGTCGCGTGGGCCGTGGGTCGCCCTGGTCGTCGCCCTGGTCATCGCCCTCTCATTGCGCCGGATTCGCTCGAGCCTGGCGGTCTTGGCTCCGCCAACGGTCGCCCTGATCTGGACCTTCGGATTACTGGGATGGCTGGGCTTTCCCCTGACGCCTTTTTCACTGCTCGCCGCGGCCTTCATCCTGGGCATCGGAATCGACTCGGCGGTCTTCCTCGCCGATGGCGATGAGTCGGCGTTTTCGCCCGTGATTGCGGTCTGGGTCACCACCGTGATCGGCGTCGGCAGCATGGCCTTGGCGACCCATCCGGTTTTGCGGATGATCGGCATCTCGCTGGTCATCGGCATGACCGCCGCCTTTTTCACCAGCATCCTGATCACTCCGGCGGTGATGCGCGTGCGCCGGCCCCCATCGACCTAAGCATTCGTACACCGCGGCCAATCCGCTTGGCGGTACCGGATAGGCCCTCACGCTCAGCAGTATGGAACCTATCGACTGGCGCCACGGGCCAGCCCTGGAACTGCATCGGCCACGAACCCTTGCGCCGTTGCTCGAACAGGCTGCAACGCGCGCCGGTGACCGGATCGTTCTGCGCGACGGAGCGCAGGCCGTGACGTGGGATGATCTTGAGCGACTGAGCGCCAGCGTTGCCGCGGCGTGGGCACCCTTGGTTGCACCGGGAGATAGAGTGGCAATCGCGTTGGCCAATGGCCTACCGCATCTGGTTGCCGAACTCGCCTGCTGGCGCCTCGCGGCGGTGGCGGCGCCGGTGTTCACGGGTCAGAACCCGGCGCTCATCACCGCTCAGATCACTGCTCTTGACCCGGTTCTCGCGGTGTGCTCCGCGGACCTGGCTGCCGCCGTGCCCGCAGGCCTGACATGCCACTTCGGAAGCGCCCTGCTCAAGCTGCCGGCGCAGACCTGCGGATGGCGACCTGCGGATCCGCACACTCCCTGCTTGATCCTGGCGACCAGTGGCAGCACCAGCCACGCCCGCGCGGCCATCTTGACCCACGACAACCTGTGCAGCCAGCAAGCCGCGTTCGCCGCCATCTGGCCTGAGTTCGGACCGGGCGATCGGCTCGCATCGTATCTGCCGTGGCATCACAGCTTCGGCGGTCTGGCTGAACGTCTGTGGTCGCTCTGCCGAGGAGCCGAGATGACCCTCGTACCCGGTGGTGGACGCGATCACGATGTGCTCCTCGCCACCGTCCGCGCCGTCGCACCCACGGTGGTGATGAGCGTGCCGAAGATCCACCAGGCACTGACCAAGGCCGAGGTCTTCGCGAATGCCAGCCCACGCTGGGTCTTCACCGCCGGGGCCACCCTCGGCCCGGCTGAAGAAGCCTGGTACGCAACGCATGGCATCCCGGTTTATGAAGGCTGGGGCCTCACCGAATCCAGTCCGAGCGCCACGATCACGTTGCCGCATGCGCCCCGTCGACCCGGCGTGGTAGGGACTCCCATTCCCGGCGTCTCGGTCGGCGTGCGCAGCAACGGTAAACTCGTCATCGCCGGGCCTGGCGTCATGAGCGGTTATTTCCGTGATCAGCGCGCTACGGACCACGTCCTGGGGCATGAACCCCAGGTCGGCAGGATCCTGGAAACAGGCGACCTGGGGGCCTGGACGGACGCCGGCCTGCGATTCGATGGCCGAGCCGACCTCACCGTCAAACTGATCAATGGCGAGAAGGTTGCCTTGGCCCACATCAGCAGCGCCTTGGAATCCCAACCCGGCCTGCGCCAGGTGGTGATCCTGATCGACCATGATCGGGTCATCGCGTTGTGCTCCGCCATGGCGGAATTGTCGGACTCAGCCCTGAGCGCGGCGATCACCGTGGTCAATCAATCGCTGGCCAGCCCCTACATGCGCATCCAGGCAACCTATCGCCTGCAAACGCCTGCCACCTGTGCTGACGGCTTGCTGACCCCGTCGCACAAGGTCGCCCGCGGCGCCTGGGTGCGATCGTTCCTGGCTTGGCGATCGAGCCATGATGGGACTTTCCGCCCGATTGCGTGTTCATGAGCCAAGGTCGATGGCGCGGTCGGACCAGTGGCGGAGCCGTGCTGATCCGCAGCGCCGCCGCAGTGATGCGGTTGATTCGCCAGCCGGGCGTCGTGCTGTTGTCGCCGCCCTTGGCCCTGATCGGCCTCGTGCTCGACCCGCGGGCGCGCAGCGAATCGATGCGCTATTTTCGCCATCTGCGCCCCGAACTCGCCGGCGACGAACATCTTGGCTTGGCGTGGCGGCACTTATCCGCATTCGGCCGAGTGCTGTGCGATCGCATGCTGGCATACAGCGATCCGCAACGCATGCGCATCCAGTTCGATGTGCGCGGCGGTGCCATCCTGCGCGAGGCGGTGGCCAGCGGGCGGGGATGCCTTTTGGTGTCTGCTCACATCGGGAATTGGGAGTTGGCCGGACAAACGCTCAATCGAGTCGGCGCCGGCCGCGCGCATCTGGTGATGATCGAATCCGAAGACCCAGAAGTCCGCGCGCTCATCCGCGCCAACATGGGCGATGCGCCGCCAGCGATCATCGATCCGCGCGATGGCTTCGCCGCCAGTCTGGCGATCAATGCCGCGCTGTCGGCTGGCGACGTGGTATGCATGCTGGCGGACCGTACCCATCCGGGCCAGACCTGGCGCGCGCTGCCTTTTCTCGGTCGCGAGGCGCCATTTCCGATCGGACCATTCCAGATCGCTGCCGCGACCGGGTGCTTGGTGCTGCCGTGTTTTCTGCTGAAGCGCCAGCGTCACCGCTACGTCTTGGTCGTCGACCGCCCGTGGTCGATCGCAACGAGCTGCTCACGTCAGAGCCGCCGGCAACGCGTTGATGAGGAAATGCGCCGGTGGGTCGCCCGCCTGGAATCGGTAGTCCGCAGTCATCCATTCCAGTGGCATAATTTTTCCGATTTCTGGCGTCCCCCATGACCAGACGAAGCGCGCACGGATCCGTGATATCTTGCACTCATCCCTTCCCAACTACCATTGTTCGATCATGGATGAATCGCTGATACAATTGGCTCACGTGATGATCGAAGGGCTGCACCTCGAGGATCTCACTCCGGCAGATATCGATCCGCAGGCACCGTTATTCGGTGAAGGTCTCGGCTTGGACTCGATCGACGCGCTAGAATTGGCGGTGATCGTCGAGCGTCGATTTGGGGTCAAGATTGGCGATGCCCAAACCGGTCGCACGGCCTTCGCGAGCCTAACTGCACTGCGTGATCACATCGCAGCGGCCAACAAGCCGTCAGCATCCTGAACCAACTATTTGATGGCGATCGTCGACTCAGCCGGCGTTTTCATCTTAGGAGCCTGTCGGAGATAGGCGACCGAGGATGGCGATGTGGATCGGATGGCAGGATCAAGGCGGAGGGATGCGCCGAATAGCAGCGCTATTCGGACATTCCGA
>JANYGY010000204.1 GCA_025362255.1 Planctomycetales bacterium | reverse complement strand
CGCGAACTCGCGCCACGCACGGATCGCCAGCATCTTGAAACAATCACGGGTTTGCGGCGAGTCAGGAAATTCGAAGCCGCCGCCGAGCCGCTGATCCCAGCCTGACCACGATTGATGAAATTCGGTGTCGTACACGTCATTCGCGCGGTTCAGGATGAACTCCGCGCTGCCGAGCCAGCCGGCGACGCTGGCATGGTCGCCCGAATGTTCGACATAGGCCGCAATGCTGAGAACCCAAAACAGCGAATAGCTCAGGATGCCGTTGTGATCGTCTGGCCCCGGAGTGAAGGCGATGTTCTGACGCACGAAATCCGGATTACCGAATACCGTTAAGGAAACCGCCTGTGCAATATGAGCATCGCCTGAAAAAGTGTTCCGGTCGCCGCGATCGTCGAGGATCGTGCCCATGTATCCCTGCTGGTAACATGCGCGCACGGTATACGCCCCCGTGTACCAGATCCGCTCCAGCAGCGCATCACTGCAGGCAAAAGATCCGACATAATTCACTGGCTTGGCTTGGCAGATCAGGCGGACATTGCTCAGCCGCCAAGGCGCGCGAGCAGCCACGTGGATCCACACGAAGCGGACACCTTCGTACAATTCCGGATTCAGTTCTAGCCGATAGATCTCGCCATGACGCACTGGCGTCAGCCGCTTGGCCGGAGCTCCAGCATGCGCCGAGATTCCTATCTCAACTCCGGCCGCATCGCCAAGATCAGGGCTGGTGAACTGAACCCAGCCCGGGCTGACCACTCCAAAGTCGAGAAGAATGACGCACGGGCCGTTGATCATCGCCCCCGCTGCAAGATCAAGACGGGATTCCTTTCGCACCAATTCCACAGTCATCATTTTCACCGTTACGGGCGACAACGTATACAATTGCAGCCGAGCATCCGGCTGCGCTTGGTCCCAGACATATGATACCAGCGGATCTGGCGAAGCCGCTATCGGCGCACCACAAAAAGCACCACCGTGGATCAGGCTCAGACCTTCCGGCAATGGTACGATAGCGGTGTCGAGATCGGCTCGCGGTATAGGCACAGTGGAAAATCTACTTTCATTAAGGGCAGGGGACAACCATCCCATATGGTGCAAGACCTAGCTTAAAATAGACCTTTTCACTAGGTCTTTTCACCAGGTCTTTTCACCGACCGGCATGTTGCCGGCGGTACGTGGCCGGCGGCGTTCCAATCAGACGGGTAAACACGCGGGTGAAATGAAATCGGTTGGCGAAACCTGTGGCCCTGGCGATGTCATCGAGCGTTGCCAGCGAATGGATCAGGCGATCAGCAGCATTGGCGACGCGGCGTTCTTGCAGCCAGCGCATCGCCGGGCGACCGGTGACCCGGACAAATCGCCGGGCGAAATGATCTTCTGACAATCCCGAAGGCGCCGCCAGCGCGGCGATGGTCAATGGATCCGCCAAACGTTGTTCGATGGTACGCAAAGCCAAGGCCACCGCGGCATCACCATCGGGAGTTTCGGGAAAGCCCAGGGTGCTGGTATCAACCTGTTCAAGGCCGCGCGCGAGGGCCCAAGCGGCAGCGCTTTGCACCCGCAGATGCCAGCCCGCTCGTCCTGGTTCTTCACGGGCCAGGGCATCGAGCAACGCGCGCAGAACCTCATCCTCGGGCAGCAGCAGGGGGGCCGAGCAGACCCGGCGGATCCATGCATCGGGCAGTCCTGGAGTTTCGAAATGGATGTAAAAATGGCGCACAGGACTGCCGCACGAGCCTTGCGCATCGCACCAGGCTGGAACCAGCGCCGCCCGGTACGCGGGCAGCACCTGTCTGCGCCCACGGTGGGCGATCGCGGCACCTGGATCGCGGTTGAAATACAGCCGCCAAAAAGGATCAGACAGCCGCCAGCTCCAGCGTTGATCGATGACCAGTTGGTTGGCGTACAACACTCGACAAGCCGGAGCATCCACGGCGGTGAGGATGCCGCTTATAGACACAAGTCCACCGCTGCTGGACATAGCGGGCTGTGGTTGCGACCTAAGGTGGCGAGATCCACCCTGCGGAACAACGCTCCATGGGCTTCATTCAGAAACCATCCTCCAACTCCGTGCCGGTGATCGGCATTTTCGCTCCGTGCGATCCACGTATCGATGATCCGAGCCGCGAACGCGCGCAGAACATCTGCGCCATGACCGGTAAGGTGATGTCGGCGATCAAGCTTCCTGGTTCATTCGGCGGCAAGGCTGAAAAGCCCGGCATCTATGTGTCGAGCCGCACTGTCGAAAACGAAGCCGATGCCGACGCCATCGCCTATGAGTTCAAGAAAGCTGGAGTTGACGTCATCGCCATCGTTCCTGACACCTGGTTCTACCCCGGCAAAACCGCGATCGCTCTGACGGCGCATTTCCCAACCGCGCCGATCTGCTGCATCGCCGGCAACAATGCGCCAAAGCCCGGCGTGGTTGGTGTTGACGCCGTGGTTGGCGCGTATGCGCAAACCGGCCGCCTGTGCCATGCGATGATCGGCAACATGCCCGAAGTCGGCCAGAACCCTGATTTTGACGACAAGAGCAAGGCCGAAATCATCGACCTGGTGTGGGCGATGACCGCCGCGCAGTGGCTGAAGGGCAAGCGCTTCTTGGCTGCCGACACCGATTCCATGCAGATGGAAACGGCGATGAATCATGTGCACGCAACGCGCAAGTTCTTCGGCGTCGAAAGCGTGCGCGAGTCGATGAAGCTGTTCTCGGACATGATCCTCAAGAACGGTGGCTACGATCCGAAAGAGCTGAAAGAGCTCTACAAGTGGACGGTCGACGTTCAGTGGAAGAACAAGATCTACCCGGACATCGAGTCGATCTGCGCCAAGAAGTCGCCGATCTACACCGACCCATCGAAGGTGAAACCCAAGCCGTTGACGGCTGAGCACAAAGCCAAGCTCGAAGAAGAACTGAAGCTGTACCTGATCCTGCGCAATTACATGAAGGATCTGAATTGCATTGGTGGCGGTTGGACCAGCCAGCTCGCCTGGGGCAGCGATAAGAAGGGCACCCCGATGGCGTGCGCCGACATTGCCGAGGCGCTATTCAATTCGACCTTCGACCACAAGGGCAAGAAAGCAGCGATCCCGTTTGCGACCGAGAACGATGTTCAAGGTTTGCTCACGATGATGTGCTACAGCGCGCTGACTGGCGGCGAGCCGATCCTGTTCGCCGATTACCGCAAAGTGTACGAGCCGTGGGAAATCCAGAAGAAGGCCGATGAATTGGGCATCCGCCTGGATCCCAAATCGGCGTACATGCTGCGTGGCCTGATCGACATGGACAATTCCGGTTCAGGTTCGCTCGACTGGTGCAAGGACTCGATCCTGTTCGAAGTGTATAAGCACTACTTCCCAGGCGGTGGCTTTTCGACCGGGTACATCTCGCCCGGAGGCATCGAATGCCAGGCCGGTCGCCTCGCTTACAGCGACCTCACCGGGATGTTCACGATGATCCAGGGCGAAGCCGAATCGGTTGAGCTGCCCCAGCCGATCGCCGAAGCCTTCTGCCACGCATCGTCGTATGCTTGGCCACACACCTGGATCACCTTCAAGGAGGTCCCGGCGTCGATCACCAAGTATGGCTGTCCCGCCAACCACATGCACATGGTGCGCAACCTGCCGACGCGCCGTTGGCAGTACTTCAGCGATTACACCAACGTGCAGAATTTCCGTTGGGAAGGCACGCCTGAATTCACTGAAGGCAAAGACCGCATGGCCCCGATGCTCTACCGCATCTCGGGTGGCGAGTCGTACGCCAAGATGAAGATCAGCGGCAGAGCGTAATGATGGATAAAGAGTAGAAGTACTCTTTACCGATGTAAAAACGCCTGGCGGTGTCCACCTATAAAGTGGATGCTGCCAGGCGTTTTCATTTTCTGATCCAAGTCGTCAACACTCCGCTCGTCCCCGTAAGAAAAAGCCGTCACAGGCTTTCCTGTGTTTACCACTGAGTGGCCTTGGGCTTCGCTGCCGCCCACTCGGGCGGGAGTTCGAGACGGAAGAGCAGGCAGGCGTTGCGGGTGGTCCACGCACGGACGTCGTCATCGCGTTCACCACGAAGTTCGGCCAGGAGGTTCGAGGTGAGCGCCACCATCGAGGGATCGCAGCGTTTTCCGCGATGCGGCATCGGTGGCAGATAGGGCGCGTCGGTTTCCACCAGCAGGCGATCGGCGGGGGTCAGGCGCGCAGCTTCGCGCAGGAGATCGTTGCCTTTGTAGGACAGCATACCGTTGAAGCTGAGGTGCCAACCAAGGTCGAGGTAGGCCCGCGCGTGGCTCGGGGTGCCGGCGAAACTGTGGATCACGCCGCGGTTGCCGGGATTGCGCGTGAGCACGTCGATCGTGTCGGCGTGGGCGTCGCGGCCGTCGCCAGCGCGGCCTTCGCGGACGTGGATGACGACGGGCAGATCGCGACGTACGGCCAGATCAAGCTGGGCTTCAAACTGCGTGATCTGTTGGTCGGCAGGATTCAGTCGATGGTGATATTCCAAGCCGATTTCGCCAAGTGCGACAAACGGATGTTGCTGCAACAGGGTTTCGAGCTGGGCCAGTTGGTGCGCAAATTCATCGCCAGCCTCGTGGCAGGAATGCGGGTCTAAGCCGGCGGAGCCTGCGAGTCGTTCTGGAAAGCGGGCGACCAGAGCAGCGACTTCATGCGCATCGGCAAGGCCGGTGCCGATGGTGATCGCGCGCCAGACGCCCTGATCGGGCAATGCCTGGATCAGGGCGTCGCGATCTGAGGAAAAGCGGTCACCGGTCAGATGGCAATGGGTGTCGATGAGATGAATCACGATTTCTCTCGTCTTTTTTCTTGTCGCATTTCTCGTCTCTTTTCTCGTCTCTTGTCTCGATAGAGGCGTGGCGACAGGCCCGTGGCCTGCTTGATCAGACGAGCCAGGGTGTGGGCGCTCGAAAACCCGGCCTGCACCGCGACATCGCTCAGCTCGATGTCCGTCTGGCCGAGCAGATGGCAGGCCTTGGCCACGCGGGCTTGATTGAGCCAAGCTGCGGGTGACTGGCCGACCCGGGCCTGAAAAGCGCGCGTCAGGTGTTCACGACTGATGCCGTGGCGCTCGGCAACCTCCTTCAATGACCACGCTGCCGCAGGCTTGGCGCACAGGTCATCGATCGCCTGTTCGACCGGAGTCAGCGTCAATCGATGACGTTCTCCGACACTGGTGACGAGCTGCATGACAAACGCGTGGACCGCGGCAGCCATCGCGGGAGGCGAACACCGGGCTTGCGGCTCAGCCAGAGCGGCGAGGTGGCGCATTCCCGAGCGCAATTCGTCGGTGACCGGCACCACCGGGCAGGTGGTCATCAGCAACGCATCCCAGTGGTCGATGAGTCCGGCGCCTTCGAGATCGATCCATTGGGTGATGTAGGGCAGCCGGTTACCCGCTGGAAAACGATAGGCCGACTGGTCGCCATTGCGAAAAATGAAGGCGTGGCCCGGGGTTGCGAGGTGCCAGTACCCTTTGTGGTCACGGATTTCGACCTGGCCAGCTTCGACGATCTGGAAGATGCAATGTCCGATGGGTCCACGGTGGCGATTTTCAAATGAATAGGGAAAGGTCGCCGGCATCGCCTCGCGTCCGTAAAAAGCCACCTGCCACAAAATCTTGGTCGGATCGGCCATCGTTGGCAGGTCACCATACTGCGTGATCAAAAAAACGAACCGGGCGCAGACGCGCCCGGTTCGTAGGAATCGTTCGAAGAAAATCTAACCAGGCTGACTGCTTCAGCTCCAGCAGTTTACTTCTTCTTGTCATCCTTCTTGGCCGCAGCCTTGGGATCAGCAGCTTTGCCCGCAGCGGCTGGCTTGGCGCCGGCAGCAGCAGGGGCCGCCTTGGCGGCAGCCTTGGGATCGGCAGCGGCAGCGGCATCCGTAGCGGCGGTATCAGTCTTGTTCATGCCGCGGGTGATCACCACCGACAGCACGGGCAGCTTGGGGTTGGTCAGCAAGGTCACGCCCTTGGGCATGGTGAGCTTGTTGGCGTAGACCGTCTGCATGATCAAGACGTCATCGAGGTTGATGCCGATGGAGTCAGGAATCGCGTTGGCCTTGCACTTGACCTTCACTTTGCGCAAACGCTGCTCAACGATGCCGCCAGCTTTGACACCGGGACAGTTGCGGGCGTCAGGAACGACATTGACGTCGACCTTGATCTCGGACTTTTCATCAACTTGGATCAGATCGATGTGCTCGATGTTGTCCTTGATGCAGTGACGCGACACGGCGCCCTTGAGCACCGTGACGGTTTCAGTGCCGAACGTCAGGTTGCACAGGTGGACCACCTTGTGCGCCAGCTCTTCGGCGAACTTGTTTTCAAACGCGAGGTGAGCGCTGGGCTTACCTGGACGTGATAGGGTGACGGGGACTTTCCCTTCGGCGCGCAGGGCACGGGCGGCGGAGCCACCAGTGCTGGTGCGTAACGAAGCGGTGAAGGTGTGGGCGTTGCTCATCTGGGTACTCACTTTGCTGTTCTAGGAACAGTGCATTCCCGTGGGTGTCGGACATCCGCTCTTCACTTGAAGAGCGAACTTACCGACTGGTTGGTATGAATTCGTTTGATCGCTTCGCCAAGCAGCGGGGCGACGGAGAGCACCTTGATCGGCAGCTCGGCGAAACGGCGTTTGAGAGGGATGGTGTCGGTGATCACAAGCTCATCGAGATTCGCCTCTGACAGGCGCTCGAAGGCATCACCGCAGAGCACCGGATGGGTGGTCATGGGGATCACCCGAGTCGCGCCGAAATCGCGCGCGGTGCGGATCGCGTTGGTCATCGAGCCGGCGGTGGTGATCATGTCATCGACGATGATTGCCGGGCGCTTGCCGATCTCGCCGATGACATTGGCGACCTCGGTCTTGCTGTCGCCGATCCGACGTTTGTCGATGATCGCGAGCTTGGCGCCGAGCTGCTTGGCGATCTTGTCAGCGAGTTTGATCGAACCGGTGTCCGGACTGACGACGACCGGATCAACCAGTTGCAGCTTGGCGAGGTATTCGACCTGCACCGGCAAGGCCGTCAGGTGATCGACTGGCACATCGAAGAAACCCTGCAGTTGTTGGGCGTGCAGGTCGACCGTCAGCAGCCGGTGGAATCCGGCGGCCGTGATCAGATTGGCCACCAGCTTGGCAGTGATCGGCACCCGGCCCTGATGCTTGCGATCCTGACGGGCGTAGCCGAAGTACGGAATAACCGCGGTGATGCGATTGGCCGAGGCGCGGCGCAACGCGTCGCACATCACCAGCAGCTCCATCAGGAAATCATTACTGGTGGTCGGCTGGACTACGAAAATATCGGCGCCACGGACATCGTCCTGGATCTCGACTTTGACTTCGCCGTCGGGAAACCGGCCGCAATGCATCTCGCCTAACGGCATACCGAGATGCGTGGCAATGGCCTGAGCCAGCGGGCGGTTCGCATTGCCAGAGAAGATGCGCATAGGAGCCAGGTCCGAGGAGGGCAAAGAATCTAGTCCGCTCATCCCGCAGGCAAGCTGCGGAACGCCGTGACGGATTCATCGCACCCGACTGATGATCCTGCGTTGCGCAGTGCGCGATACGCCTGATTCCGCTTATCTGCACGACAGCTCCAACTCACGTGGCGATCGTGGGTAGGCAAATCGCAAAAATTTAGCGTCAGAGCCCCAAACGCCGGCGTTTCCGCCAAAGGGTCGATGGCTCGATGCCAAGGGTTTGGGCGGCTTCTTCGAACGTGTCTGCTTTGGCGAGCACTTGGCGGATATGTTCATTCTCGATGTCCGCCAAGGAGTGCACGCCCCCGATGCGCGGTCCGGCCAAAGCCTGGCCGCAGACGCGCACGCTGAAGGCTTCCGGCTCGACCATCCGGGATGGCCATAACACGGTGACCCGTTGAATTTCATTGCGAAGTTCACGGATATTACCTGGCCACGGGTGGCCAAGCAGCAGCTGCTGGGACGCCGGCGACAGTTCCATGGCGGGCCGTTCGGCGGCATGGCAGAACAGGGCCAGGAAATGCCGCGCCAGATCCAACAGATCATCAGGACGGTCACGTAAAGGCGGCAAGGTGATTTCAATCACGTTGAGGCGATACAGCAGATCCTCGCGGAACCGACCTTCACGGACCTGGACCTCAAGGTCGCGATTGGTCGCGGCGACGATCCGCACATCGGCCAACCGAGTGTGCTGGTCGCCTACTCGTTCGTATTTCTTCTCTTGGAGAAAACGCAGGAGTTTGGCCTGGATCGTTGGCGATAGATCGCCGAGTTCATCGAGGAAAAGCGTACCGCCATCGGCGACTTCGACCTTGCCCGGTTGATCGCGGATGGCCCCGGTGAACGAGCCTTTGACGTGTCCGAACAGTTCGCTTGAAAGCAATTCGTCGGTCAACGACGGGCAGTTCACCGTGACAAAGGGCTCTTTCGCGCGTTCGCTTTGGCGATGCAAAGCTTCAGCCAACGCGCCTTTGCCGGTGCCACTTTCCCCACGCAGCAGCACTGGGACCTCTGAATTGGCGGCTCGTTGAACCACGCCCAGCGCGGCCTGCATCGCCGGCGTGCGTGAGGACAAGATGAGCGATTCACCGCGGCCGCTGCCGCTGCGTTCGAAGGCGCTCATGCTGGCGGCTAGGCGGCGTTCTTCGGCAGAACGCTCGACGATCGCGCGGATCCGCAGGGGGTCGATCGGCTTCTGAACGTACTCGGTGGCCCCGGCCTTTACGGCTTGAACCGCGGTTTCGATCGAACCGAACGCTGTGATCACCACGACATGCAGATTCGGATTGGCCGCCAGCAGTGCGGGCACCAGATCGACCCCGCTTTCATCACCGAGCATCAGGTCGATGAAAGCCAAGTCATAGGGCTCGCCCCGAGCCCGACCAAGGGCTCCTTCGCGGTTTTCGGCTGCATCGACCCGGCAGCCGAGCATCCGCAACGCCGCCGACAGACCGTCACGGTCTGAGCGTTCGTCATCAACGACCAAGGCGCGTTGCTGACGGGTGGTGGGCGGGACGGTGCTGATCGGATCCATGCATTCCTCAGAAGGGGACGACTCGGCGCATTGCACGAAGTGTGCCAAGGCCAGAGCCATCATGCAGATCGCAGGAGACGAGCCAGATATCTATTTGCTCTACCTTCGTTTGATGTCCGTTTGATCGCATTCTCCCGCGGGTCAAACGAGCACACAGCCCCCAAAATTAAGGTGGCATGAAATGTGCATGAGATTCAGAGCCGTATCAGGGATCACCCAGGTAGAGCGAGTACCGGTACCTTTGATGACCAAAGGCAGAGGCATCGAACCTTCACCTGCGTATTCAAATCAAGGCCCCCAGCACAGGAGCAGGTGATGTACACCGATCAAGAAGAGACCCGGAGCATGGAAGCCCCTGTTCGTCTGCTGAATGCTTTGCTGCGCAGCGAGCGATCGGCGGTCGAGAATTTTGAATATGTGATCTCTCAATGTGGTCTCGATGCACCCGATGAATTAGCAGTTTGCATGCGCTCACATTCCCTGCGCGTCCACCTGCTCACCATGCGGATACTTGAGCTCGGGGGTGATCCTGCGACCAGCAGCGGGCTTTGGGGCTATTTTGTCAAAGTCATGGAACACGGGGCAGCTCTTTTTGGCATAAAGCTCGCTTTGGGTGCCTTGGTCGAAGGTGAAGAACGCACACTCGCACTGTATCAGGACTTGATTGCGGATCTTGACCTCGATGCGCGATCTCTGTGCTTGCTTCAAACAGAGCTTTTGCCTGAGCAGCTTTCGACTCGCGACTCGATTGCAGAGTTGCGTCGGAGCATGACGTCGTCCGTATCCCTCGGTTCCTAAGTGAGAATGACCATGAATCCATCAACTAAAAATGTCATGGTGGTGCTGGCCGTACTCCTGGTTTTGGCGCTCCTTGGAGTGTGGCTGATGCGCTCCAATAATGCTGCTCCGGTTCAGAAGGAAGTCCGCAATATGGGCAATGACTTTCATAAACTCGAAAAGGACGCTGAAAAAGGTGTAAAAGATGGCTATGAGGCGACTAAAGATGCCGCGCATGAAGCCACAGAAGCGGTCAAGGACGCGGTGAAGTGATAGCGCAGACAGCTTCGCCCGCGTCGAGGTTGCTCGACGGGACGAGGCCGTTCTGCGTCTTGGCGGTGGATGACGATCCCGCGGAATTCGCCCTCTTGGAAGACGGATTTGCTCACTGCGGAACAGACGTCGAACTCCTGCTCGCAAGCACCGCACCGCTCGCACTTGCCGAACTGATGCTGCGCGGAACTGCAGGAAAACCGCATCTAGCCCTCATCGACATCAACATGCCGTTGGTGTCGGGGTTCGATTTGGCGACTGAACTTATTCGTGAAGGAGTTCCGACCATCCTGATGTCCAATCACGTCGATCAGCAGCGGTCGGCAAAAGCACGTGACATCGGGGTGTTAGAGTTGTTGGCCAAACCTGGCGATCGGTCGGGTTATTCCGCATTTGCGACCAATGTGCTGCGCATCGCCGGACTTCATCCGAGATGATTGTCAGGAGTAGATTGCCGCAGGCGTCGTGGAGTGCGCCCATGCGTGCGCTTCCAGCAGCGGGTGAAAGTATCCGCGCTGGTGTAACCCGCGAGGCGGGCGACTTCGGCGACCGGAATGCCTGCACTCAGGTAGCTGCCCGCAAGCCAGAGGCGTGCGGTAGCGATGGCTTGTTTAGGGGTCACGCCAAAGCCACGGGTAAAAATCGCGTACGCCTGCGCTCGACGCAGGCCACTTGCGGCGACCAGATCCTCAACCGTCACCCCTAGATGGCAGCGGCGCCACAAAGCGTCGATCATCTGCACCAATTCGGGCCGCTCCCATTCGATGGCGGTCACCGATTCAGTGAGAACCTGCCCGACTAGCCCGGCGACCATTCGACGCGCAGTGGGCTCATCCGTTGCGCTGAGCGCGGCTTCCATCAAGGGCCTGCTCGGGTTGGTTGGTAATTTACCGAGCCACCGGCGTGGTCCCCCGCTGAGCGCGACATCGGACCAGGCGGCCATGAATCCCTGGCCGAAAACCACGCTGCCCGGGCGCAGGGGGGCGTGCTCATGCCATACGCCCCCAGCCAGCAGCAATACGTCCCCGGCTTGCAGATCGAGCGCCTGGCCATCGGCGACCTGCATCCGGGAGATTCCTTCCAAACACGCGACCAGGGTCGGTACCGCGTGAAAAGTACCGGAACTCGTTGGCCGCCGATGCGGTGTGGGCCAGCGATAAACCCGACGGATACGCGTCGGAAAATCTTCAAGCAGACGCCACCAATGCCGTAGCTCTGGATCCATTTCGACAAATCGTCTGATCTTAATTGGAAAAAACATCGGAAACTCAAAGCAAATGACGGCGGTGGTTCCTTAAACGGAACCATGTTGTCGGCCATGCAGATTATCGCCGCCGGCTCCGGTCCTGTCCGTATGCCCCTGCACCTCACCCAGACCGCCGAGGCAGCCACTGCCTGGGTCACCGAGCAGATCGCTGACTTGATTCGCTCGACGGCCAAGGCCAACAAGCGCTGCGTGCTGATCCTGCCAACCGGTGGCACACCCCGCGCCATCTATGCTCGCCTGATCGCTGAATACCGGGCAAAGCGGCTGTCATTCAAACACGTGGTGACGTTCAATCTGGATGAATACCACGGCCTGGCGCCGACTCATCCGGAAAGCTACCGCGCGTTCATGCAGCGCGAGTTGTTCGATCACATCGACATCGATCCGGCCAATGCCCATGT
>JANYGY010000202.1 GCA_025362255.1 Planctomycetales bacterium | reverse complement strand
TCGAACAACGTGTCGAGTGCGGGGCGCAGCTTCTTGAAGCTGTCGTCTGAAATCACATAGAAGAATTTCGTGAAACGCTTTTGCGCCGCTGCCGCCCGCTCAGGCCCGGTGGAAGCCTTGGCTGTTTCGGGAGCAGTTTTGTTCGGGTCCGCTTTCTTGTCTGCGGCTTGTTTGTCAGCGGCTTGTTTGTCAGCGGATTGTTTGTCAGAAAGCAGCTTCAGTTCGTCAGCCTTTTCGTCGTATTGAACAAAGATTGCGAGATAGCGGTTGTTGCCCTTCTTGTCGTCTTTCTGGCCGTCCTTCTTGCTGTCTTTGGCATCGTCCTTCTTGGCATCCTTAGAGTCGCCGGGTTTTGCTTTTTCGGCAGCCTTGTCGGCGGTGTCATCCAGCGCGACTTCGCCGAAGAACATCCAGTACTTCAATCCGTCCTTGGTGGTGATCGAGACGGAACCTTCGTTGCCGTACAGACCCTCTTTGGTCAGGTAGAAGCCGCGCGCTTGTAGCCATTCCTTGGCGTACGGACGGACTCCAGCTAAACGCAACCCGGTGATCTCATTGACCAGGTTGTCGATGCCTGTTTTGGCCAGGCGTTTGCCGTCGGGAATCGCGGTTTTACCGATCGGCGTCCAATCCTTGTCCGAGGATACGCGGGCAAAGGCGGTCTCGCTGCGCGGAACCACGGTGCCGGCGGCTTCATCGACCGAGTAATCGGCGATGGTGACATCCCGGATGTCTTCCTTGGCGATCTTGAACGGGTCGGTCTCGACGTAGTCGACGAACTTGGTCGACAATTCCCACGGATCGACTTTCGCGGTGGTGACTTCTTTCGATCCGAATTCACGCACGTAGTACAGGCCTGAAGCGCCTTCGACGTACTTGCCGATGATCAGGTCGACAACGGTTGCGCCAGACGCGTCGGTCATCGTCAAACGCTTGCCGTGACCCTTTTTGGTCACACTGGTCGCATCGAGCGGGTCGTTGACGCCGAGGTCTTCGTAGCGCTTTTCATCAGTGGTGACGACGCGCCCACGGGCGACGCCGAGAAAGGCTGCCGCCGCCTTGGTCACGCGGGTATTGCCGTCAGCCGGAAAGTCGAAGCTGCTGGGAATCGACCACAGGCCATTGGCCTTCTTGATCTCGAGCACCTGCTCGGTGCCGCCGGCGTCGTCCCACGTAGCGACGCGTAAACTGGCGATCTGCTCAGCGGGAACGGGTTTGCCGATGGTTTCGGCAGCAGTGGTTTCAGTGGTGGAGGAATTGCCGGGGTGGATGAACCACACCGGAGTCGTGGCGATGGCGAGAACGCCGAGAACGATCGGGAGTCGCATGGGTCAGCTCCTTCAGGCGCGCTTGCGGGAGGTGGGAACGTGGGCGGATTCAGCAGCTAATTTACGTAGAAAGACGATCAGCACGAGCAGTGCGAGAGCCGCTGCCGGAACTCCGATGGCCAACCATTTGACCCGATCGCGGTAGCCATCGATGGCCCGCCGTTGTTCGATCTTGGCGTCGCGCATGCGGGATTCCTTGGCTTCGGTGACAGCGGTCACCGCCAGGTCGAGCTTGCGCTGTTCGCGCACTTGGCTCATCGCCTTGGCATGAGCCTTGGCATTTTCATCGATGTCGGTGCGCGCATCGATCTTGGCCAATTCATCGTCGAAGGATTTCTGCGCGGCCTTGCTGGCGGCTTCGGCTTCGGTGGTCGCGGTCTGGGCAGCGCGACGGACGGCGTCCTGGGTCGTCAACAACTGATCTTCAAGCCGCTTGAGGGGCCGACGTTCGGGGCGGCGATTGCGCAATTCGAGAAACGCCTGGTCATTGAAGAGGGCGTCAACGGCATTGGCTGCGAGCTGCACGTTGCGCAGGCTGAGGAGGAACTGCAGGCTTTCCTCATTGAACTGGCCATTGGTGTTGCGGTAGAACGAAAAGAATTCATCGAACAGGAAATCGACGTCGGCGATGACGATGACGTGGACGGGTTTCGGTGAGGCCACGCCGATCTTCTTGAGCGGTTCGGCTGGCTTCGCTGGCTCGGTGGGCTTGCCTTCGGAATTTACCTCCACTTTTGTTTCAGGTGTCTTCGCATTCGGATCAGTGACGGCAAAGACCGACGGCATCGTGCCGCCAACTTCGACCGCCATCGAGGCCGGATTGGTGCGATCGCCACTGAACGTGTGCTTGGGTTCCTTCATTTGCGGCCCGCCGCCATACGGGCTGGTCTGCAGCATCTCAGACATCAAGTCATGGCCCCAGGTGACCTTGGGCGTCGGGGTGAACAATGAGGTGACGGTCAACGACGCCGGTTTGTCTTTTGCCGCCAAGACCTGTCCGGGAAACGGCAGCAGCAGGCTGTTGATTCCGGTGGTGACCAGATTGCTGTCATTGACGCCATTCTGATCACGGCTGGTCCAGACGAAATTCGGCGGGATCTTGCCGCTGAATTCATGGCTCGGCAGGTAGTCCGACCAGAGCACGGTGTTGAGATCGAAGTCGAGGCCGAGACCTCGGTACAAGGCTTGGATATTGCCTTTTTGCGGGCCACCGGCATCGGGGCCGGCATTCGGATTGCCGCCTTTTTTCGGTTGGCCGGGAATCAGGTCCATGCGCCCCCGGGAGGCGAGGAAATACGGCATCGGATCATCGAGCAGCAGGGCAGCACGACCATTCCAGATGTAGTCATGCAGGTGTTCGATCTGCGGCTGGGTCAGGGTTGAGGGCTGAGGCACGACCAACACGTCGACCTCGGGGACGACGACGGCATCGAGGTTGACGACCCGCACATCATATTGCTTCTTCCATTCACCGACAATTTCCCACGGCTGCGACATCTGGCCCGATTGGGGGTCATATCCGCCGTTGATGTCGAGGTCAGTGGTGGCGATGCCGAGGACTTTCTTCTTTGGCACGGCGACCGCACGCACCGCGCGCACGAGTTCGTATTCGACCGACAGGCCCGGATCGAAGTAGTCGATCAATTGGGTATTGCCGCCCGAAGTGACCGCCGCGCCCATGTATACGTCGACGTTTTCCTTACCTGAAACCGTGTCGATATATTGCTTACGTGGCTTGAGGCTGAATTCACGGCTGGCCATCTCACCGAGCGGATCGAGGGCATCCTTGGGCCGCTTGATCGCGACCGTGATGCGGCCGGGACGCGCGCGCTCCAAGGCCTTGAGCTTGTCCATGACTTCCTTGCCCTTGAGCGCGACCTCATTCGGCAATTCGGCACTGATGAAGGCGGTGATCACCACCGGCTCTTCCACCTTGCCGAGGATGTCGGCGCCAGTCTGCGAGATTGACGCCAGGCCTTCGCTGGTGACATCAGCGTCGACGCCGAATTTCACCGAGCCGCGGGCGAGGTTGGCCAACAGCCCAAGGCCGAACAGCAGGGCGAGCACCTGAGCCCACACCTGACCGGTGGTCGATGGCTGCCAGCGGCGGCTAGCGAGCAGCAGGGTCGCGGTGCCGAGAGCTGCGATCACCAGGGCGAGCGCAGCGCAGACATTGCCCAAAGGCACCACGCCGCGATTGAAGGCATCGAACCAATCGAGGCCGCTCGCCGCCCACACCGCGATGCCGCAGAACAACGTCCCGACGACGAACGCGATCGCGGGGATCGCGACCAGCACACTCGCCAGCAGACCCAGCGCGGCGAAGGCCAAGCCAGCGAACCACCAGCCGGCGTAATTGGCGAAAACCAAGCCCCAGTCGGGGGTGCCGAGCCAAGCGAGCACCACGATGTTCGACAAGCTGCACAGCAAGGCGATGGTGAAATAACCGACCACCGCGAAATATTTTCCGAGCAACGCGTCAGCGATCGACAAGGGCATGGTCAGCAGCAGCTCTTCAGTGCCTTGCTCGCGCTCGGTGGCCCAGGCGCCCATGGCTAAGGCCGGCAGCAAGACCACCAGAAACAACGGCATGACACTCAACAGCGGCCCGAGGTCAGCGATGTTGCGGGCGAAATACTTATCACCCTGGAACAGGAATAGGGTGGCGCCGCCGGCGAGCACGAAGGCGAGGATGAAGACGTAGCCGAGGGGGTTGCCGAGCAGGCTCCACAACTGGCGGCGCATGACCGCGCTGAGGGCGGCGGGATTGACTACCGAGCTCATGCTGCGGCTCCTTTGGTCAGTTCGCGGAAACGGGCTTCGAGACCCTTGCCGGCATCAAGCTCGGCGGGGCTGCCTTGGAATTGGACTTTGCCGTCGCAGATCAGCACCACCCGGTCGGCCATCGCCTCGACCTCCTGGAGGATGTGCGTCGACAGCAGGATGGTCTTGTCCTTGGCCAAGGTCTTGACCAGTTCGCGGACGAGCTGGATCTGATTCGGATCGAGGCCCGAGGTCGGCTCGTCGAGGATCAGCACCTGCGGATCGTGGAGGATCGCCTGCGCCAGGCCGACGCGCTGGCGGAAGCCCTTCGACAATTTGCTGATCGGCTTGTGCCACACTTCTTCGACGCGGCACTGGCTCGCGACGCGATCGAGGGCCTCGGTCAATTTGGTGCCGCCCATGCCCCGCACTTCGCCGACATAGCGCAGGTAGCTGCGCGGCGTCATGTCTGGATAGAGCGGGCCGTTTTCCGGCAGGTAGCCGAGCAGGCGGCTGGCTTCGATGCGCGACACCGCGACATCAAGCCCGGCGATCCGCGCGCTGCCTGCACTGGGCGCGAGGAACCCGGTGAGGATCTTCATCGTGGTCGATTTGCCGGCCCCGTTAGGCCCGAGGAAGGCAGTCACCGAGGCCGCTGGCACCTGAAAGCTGACGTGCTCGATAGCGGTGAATTTACCGTAGTATTTGCACAGGCCATCGGCTTCGATGAGTGGCTTGCCGGGGGTTGGCGGGGCAGCGGAAACCTGGATGGGCGCTTCGGTCATGGATCCTCACGGGGCGGAACGTTCATGGGCCACAGACGTTGCAGGTCAGATGACCTTTCACGGCGGCCGCTTGACGCAGCGCGGCGTGATCCTGGTTAGCGGGGACTGTTCGCAACCGCATTGCCCGACTTCTAGAATCCGTTACAGCCACGCTTCTCTTCAACCTCTCGCCCGGGACGTCCCCATGCAATTCGATATCAGCCGCGATTTCCTCGATGGAATCATGCTTCAGCAGCCCGCCAATAAAGAGGGCAAGAACGAGATCAAGGCCGGTGGCCAACTGCATTTTTTGCCGTCGAGCCCCGATGGCACGATGCACACCGCGATCGTCGCCTTTCAGCTAGCGCTCGGCGAGACCGAACAGCCTTTTGCCCGCGGCGGCTGGCGGTTCCTGTTTACCTCGGATTCGGCGTTCAATCCTTCGGCCAATCAGAACCATCCCTTTTTCTCGAATCTGTTGGTCCTCGGCGCCGGGAAGATCATGGCCCAGATCAACAATCTGGCGATGCACGCCAATCTGCCGCTGATCCCATTCGAGCCCGGTCGGATGATGTTGCAGGCGCCCGAACAGGCAGCGCCCCCGGGAATCGTCCAGGCTTAAGTCACCTGCTGATCGCTCAAAACCCGATCACCAGGTCAACGGATAGGCCGCTGGTGGTGTAACCGTGCGCTGGTGCAACGGCCACCAGCGCAAACTCCAGTGCGCTGCGAAACTCAGCGTCTGGCACAGCGAACTGATATCCGACCAAGGCTTTGATTCCGGGCCTGAGGCTCCACATCGGTCCCTCGCCTTCGGGCCGATCATCGCTGAGGCGAAACCCCCACAGACCTGCGCCGTAGCCTCCATACACCTGATTTTGCCAGGGGATGCGCTCTACGTAGGTGACGCCGAGATCGGAGATCGAGCCGGATGCCTGGTGGGCGTGGCGCAGATCGACATCGATGCCCATGGGGGCGGCGAGGCCTCGCTGGGCAAACACATATCCGCCGCCAAGAGTCCACGCGGAATGCCCGACCAGGTCGCGCACGCCCGGCGCAAACGGGGCCCATCCAGCGCGCACCAGCCACGGACCGGGCAGATCTTCTTCGGCTGCGGACAGGCCATGGTGCGGTGCGCTCAAAACCTGGAGCGTCGCCACCAGTGACGCGATATAGAACATCTGAAAATTGCAGGTTGAGGTTCGCATGGGAAACGAATGGAATTGTAGGTTTTATAGAGACGTGCTGGCCGTGCATGTGTAGGGCTTGCGGTGGGGAATGCCATTTACTTTGAGGTCTGTTGGTAGCTCGGGCGGCTCGCCCGTGTTCGGGTGGGCGCACGCATGGGCGGGCCGCCCATGCCACAATTCGAGTCTATTCGTGGCATGGGCGGCTCGCCCATGTTCGGGTGGGCGCACGCATGGGCGGGCCGCCCATG